>CAYOZV010000006.1:0-6498 GCA_964408465.1 uncultured Pirellulaceae bacterium | reverse complement strand
AGTATCCTGTTGTTCTGAGTGCTCACTAATGTGCTCACTGATGTACTCTCTGATGGGTAGTAAGTAATAGATACCAAGTCCTTTTTGTAGCAGGCCCCGATCGAATTGGTGCGAATTCCCCTCCGCTGGGATCTTTGACAAGATCCACTACGCGGCTCGTTCGGCCAGCTGGATAAGTTATAATACGATTGGGTTTTCAGGGTCTGAGGATGTAATCCTTCCAAAAAACCAAGGAAACCAAGCTTTTTCACGATTTTAGATTCTTGGGAACTTTTGCACGCTCAATGGCGTCTTAACCGATGAACCAGTCTGGTAACAATTTGACCGACCAGCAACTGATCGCACAAACGCTCGACGGTCAGACCGCGGCGTTTGGGATCCTCGTTCGCAAATACCAAGATCGATTGTTCAATTCGATGGTTCATTTACTGCGAAACCCAGCGGACGCCGAAGATGTCGTGCAAGACGCATTTTTACAAGCGCTGAGAAAACTAGATACCTTTCAGGGCAACAGCCAGTTTTATACTTGGTTGTTCCGGATCGCTCGGAATACGGCGATCTCAAAACTGCGAAGAAGAAAGCCAACCGTTTCGCTAGAGTCCACCGACTCTCAGCAGCGTTTGGATTTTCCCGACGATGGCCCCACGCCAGCAACTGAGATGGAACGCCGCGAACGACAAACGGGTTTGATGCGTGCGATGGATCGGCTATCGAGTGAGCATCGCGCGATTTTGATCCTACGAGAAATGGAAGAACAGAATTACGAGACCATTTCGGAGATCTTAGATTTACCCGTCGGCACCGTCCGCAGCCGACTTCATCGGGCTCGTTTGCAGCTGAAAGAATTTTTATTGCAAACCGAAGATGATGATCAACAAAATCACTCCAAAAGCGTAAACGGCAAAACCTAATCCCATTTCAACCCACCCGAAAACAACATTAGCCTATTTATTAAAAGCCGACCGACACTTCCACCAACTGCTTCCAACTTCCTAATATGTCTGACGTCACACAACCCGAACTCTTGATCAACGCGCTGTTGGATGGCCAGCTTGACGCTGGCGAGGCCGAGCGTGTTTCGAAGCTGATCGCCGACGACGATCAACTCTCGGAGATGCTGGCCACGTTCACTCAGCAGCGTTCGGCGATTGCCGAACTGCCCCAATATAAGTTGAAGGATCGTTTTGCGGACCGCGTGTTAGAGATTGCTGCCGCCGAAGCCGCCGGCAGACCGATGCTGGACCGGCCACCGTCTTCTTCGGTTGACTGGAAAAAATACGCAATGTCCTTAGCAGCGATTGCGGGTTTGTTGATGGGTATGCTGGTCTACCAATGGACGCCGATCTCGAGACAGGACGGCCCTACCGTCGCGGTTCTAAGTTCCAATGCGAAACCCGTTGGAACGAAGGATCAACCCGCGAGCCTGCCAGCGTTGGACAAAATAAACCAAGGCAGTAACGCGCAGCCCTGGACACAGCCCTCATCGGATGAAGCGCTGGCCAGCGTTGCACCGCAGAACAATGTGCCGGCGACAACGCCATCGCCGTCTATGGCTTCAAGTAACGCTTCCGAGGGCATGGGGGATGGTGTTTCTTCTAAACATTTTGCGGCGGGCCGGGCCAAGCGGTTTTCTGCTGCTCCGGTAGCCGCCCTACCGCCGGCGGGCTCTTTTTCTTTCAGCGGCACCCCTATGGCGGCACCGCAAAATCAAACGCAACCGGCCATTGATCAAGTCTGGCTGCTGGAAGTCAACGAACGGTTTTCACAACGCCAATTATTAACGGCGCTGACATCAAATTCGATTTCGGTACCACCCGAACTTGAACAATCGCCGGCGGTGACGCTAAACAGCAACGAGAACATTCAGCCGCAAGATGTTGGCGGCATCTATGTCGCGGCCAAACCGCTACAGATGAAGAATGCGCTTTCTCAGTTGTCTCAGTCGGACGCCATCACCATTTCGGCGTTTCATTTACCGGGCGAAACAAGCGATTCGGTCGCCGCAGTCGAAACTGACGAAAGTCTCGTCCCAGGTAAAGAGCCGTCGGCACCGCTGACCATCGTACCGCCTCAGAAAGCGATCGCTCAAAAGCTGCGCGGGAATTTCTTCGCTCAACAGGCGCCCAAGCCATCTTCGATGGTGCCTGAGTCGTTCGACAAGCTCGAAATAAAGATGGGCATCGCCGCTGGTAAGACAACGGCAACCGCAACCGCCGAAAAAGAGAGCGGTGGTCAGAAAACTGACAGTGAGAAAACTGACAGTGAGAAAACTGACAGTGAGAAAACTGACAGTAAGAAAGCCGATAGTGAACAGCCTGATCTTCAGGTCGCGGCCCAACCACCGTCAGAGATGGAGCAACTGTTTCCCAACAGCACCTTAGAATCTGACAGACTGCAAAACTTTTTGATTCTAATTCGCAACAAGGTGCCAGCTAAAAAATAACAGCCTTCCGTTCAGCGAAAGGCTGCTCTGACTATCCCCGCACCGATCTTAGAAAATGTCGGTGATGAATTGGTGGCCCCAGTGGTACCGTCGCGAAGACGGATAGTAGTTGTGCCACTGTTTGTTGTAGACAGGAATTCGGTACTCGGGTTTATAGCGATAGTACAAACTATCGGCACTTCGATATGCCGCGTTCCCCCAGTAGTTCTGTGGGTAGGTCACGTAGGGATAATGGTAGAAACGATCGAAGTTTTCTGCCCCTTTGTTGCTCCCCCAGGTCTGACCAAAAGCTCTTTCTTGAGCCTGAGCCTGAGCCGATTGCGATTGCCCAACGGAAACAATCAACAGTGCTGACAATACAGCACCAACGAATAAAAATCGACGAAACATGGAGATTCTCCCTTTGTGGACCATTGGTCCTTACTGAGTCATTAACCCTTGTTCCATCGACAGTCGGAGTAAAAGGACTTGTGAGAATGTTTGTCAGAATCGTTGGAATCGTTACCCCGCAGCGGTGTGAATGTTAAAGCTTGCGGGCTGGCGAAGGTGTGTTGCAGGCAACTGCCGGAAAACCATCAAAACCATATTAGGCGCCAGTTGGGGTGCGATTAACTGCAAACTTCAACATCGAACGATCAAAGACTCCAGCCCGTGGAAGTGAAAACTGTTGCAGTACTTGGGTTCTTCCATCAGTTCCAGCTGTGGGAGGCGCTCGATCAAAACACTCAACGCGATCGAAAGCTCCAGCCTTGCCAACGGCGCCCCGAGGCAATAGTGAATTCCGCCGCCGAGACTCACATGCGGATTTTTCTTTCGACCAAGATCCAATTCGTCTGGCGAGTCAAAAACGTCGCCGTCCCGATTGGCAGAGCCAAGCAACAGTGCGATTTCCTGACCGACTTCAAAGTGCTGCCGGCGAAACTCAAAAGGTTCCAAAACCCAACGATTAAACTGATGAAGAGGTGTGTCGTACCGCAATAACTCTTCGACTGCGGTTTGCGTCAAAGAACTGTCGCTTCGCCATCGTTGCATTTGATCTTTGTGCTTCAGCAGTGCAAGCATTCCGTTTCCTATCAGATTGACGGTTGCCTCGTGGCCCGCGTTGAGCAACAGAATACAGTTCGCGATCAACTCGTCTTCGGTCAGCTTCTCTCCCGCTTCTTCCACTTCGACCAATCGCGAAATCAAATCGCCAGAGGGATTCTGGCGGCGGTCGGTAACCAGCTCGCGCAGGTACGCAACGAATTCGCGCGAAGCGGCGACTGCCCCCAATTCCATTTGCTCTGTACGTTCCATCTCGTACATCTTCACCATCGCATGCGACCACGCGAGGAGATTATCCGTCATCTCTGCCGGCACGCCCAACATTTCTGCGATCACCGTCACAGGCAGCGGTGTTGCGAACACTTTCAACAGGTCGCATTGGCCGGCGTCGATCATTTGATCTACCAGGTCATGGCAGATCTGTTCGATGCGCGGCCGCAGTTGCTCCACGGCGCGTGCCATGAACGCTTTTTGAACCAGACCACGCAACCGAGTGTGCGTCGGCGGCTCCTGAGCCAACATGGAAAGCTTGTCGATGTCAAAGAACGGTTGGGTGACTGCAGATTCGGGCTTGGGTCGGCGGCACGCCGGAATGCTCTCGGGATCGATCTTTCTGCCAAGTCTCCGATCGCGAAACAGCGCGACAACGTCTTCGTGGCGTGAAAACGTCCACAGGTCATGCTCCTCCCAGAAAAACATCGGGCATGAACTGCGCAACTGTTGGTAGTACGGATACGGATCGTTATAGAAATCCCGATCGCGGATATCCAGGCTTACGATTTGGTTGGAAGCGTCAATTCGCATGCTGATTAGTAATTTGCTGTTTTAAAATTAGTGTCGCGCGTTTACCTAAAGGCCTCGGCGCAGAAACTCTGCAATCCATTTCCGGATTAAAAACCATGATGTCGGTCTTGGACTTTACGAATCTTTTGGATCGAGAGCTTCCGCATCAGCAATATCTTTGGGACGACCGCACGCTCGTTTGTTGGCAATCAAATCGGCACGGCCGATCACGGAGAATTGGATGCTGTCTATTTCTAGCGGCATTCGATTGGTCCACGCGTAATCAAACTCTACTCTCGAAATCGCTGTGAGGATGTCAATTCGGGATGGTTCAACTCCGATCTGAAAGGCCATGCCCGGTTTCGAGAGATCGTCAACTGTCAAATCATGAAGCGGTGCACCAAATTCGGCCAGCGCGACAAATCTTTAGAGCGGTCTCTGAGTCAGGACGAACCCAAAGGTCAAGATCACCCGTTGCGCGGGGGTGGCCACCGCATATGCACCAACAAGCAAGAAATCAATCTGCCCGTCGGACAACGCGCGCAACATTTCTTTGAAGTCTGGGTTGAATAACATTTGGTTCCTTGAATGCCCATGCGGTTAACGTCAAAGGCCAGACCATAAGCAACCTCTCAGCTGCTGTAGCGTTGGGCCCCCCCGAATTGAGACCCTGTTTGTCGAGTGTTGTAATTTTTGTAACCGAACGATCTACCGGTGGAAGCGAGGCCATGGATTACCCTTTCGACTGAAGTCCGGGAACGGAGGTTTTTCACACCCGTCCGCGACGCAGCAGACGAAGTTGATGTTGCCGATATCTTACCAAAGGATCGCGGCTTAAACAAAGAGCAGGTGCGTTCAGTGGGCCTCGGCGCAGAAACCATCTCACGCGTCTGACCACGCCACGAGAGCACATTGCTGACCTCATCAGCCCCCAACCTCTGGTCCCCAGAGGACATCCGCCTATGGAGAGAAATACGAAACGCTCCGAACGCCATCTTCAAGTGCAAAGACCATTCCCGGCAGATCGAAAGGCAGCTACGAAAAACCCTCCGCCGAATCAGCGATTCAGCGGAGGGTTTACTTCTTACATCAACTCTGATTTCGTCAAATCAGTGTTACTCTTTACAAGCTCGAAGCACTTTTATTTAAAGCGCTTTTACCTTAAGCACTTTTCGTTTCCGGCATCACGAACGCGTTGATATCAAACTTTGATTTCACCAACTGTTCATCGATCAAGAACTTCGTACCTTTGGGTTGTTCAGGCAGATCAAACATGAGATCTAAAACAACCTGTTCAATGATCGAACGGAGACCGCGTGCACCGGTCTCTTTCTCCATCGCATGATGCGCGATAACTTTCAACGCTTCTGGGGTGAAATTCAGATCGCAGCCTTCCATTTCGAACAGACTCTGGAATTGCTTCACCAAAGCATTCTTTGGCTCGGTCAACACCTTAATCAGTCCGGCCTCGCCCAAAGGAGCAAGGGCCGTCGTCACCGGCAGTCGACCGACCAGTTCCGGAATCAAACCGAATTCTAGAATGTCGTCTGTGGTAACTTGCGGCAGGATTTCAGCAGTGGTGGCTTCCTCGCGGTAGCCCTCTCCGCCTCCAAAACCGATCGTCTTTTCACCAAGTCGCTTACGAATGATATCTTCAACGCCGACAAAGGTACCGCCACAGATAAACAGAATATTGGAAGTGTCAATCTGGATGTACTGTTGCTCTGGGTGCTTCCGTCCGCCTTGCGGTGGAACGTTGGCCACGGTGCCTTCTAGCATCTTCAATAAAGCTTGTTGAACGCCTTCGCCTGAAACGTCTCTTGTGATCGAAACGTTGTTGCTGGTCTTGCCAATCTTGTCGATCTCGTCGAGGTAAATTACTCCTCGTTGAGCCGCTTCGACGTCGAAGTCTGCGGCATGCAGCAACTTCAGTAGTAGGTTCTCAACATCTTCGCCCACATAACCGGCTTCAGTCAGTGTCGTCGCATCGCCGATGGCAAAGGGCACGTTCAAGATTCTAGCGAGGGTACGCGCCAACAATGTTTTGCCTGAACCGGTAGGCCCAACCAGCATAATGTTGGATTTGTCGATCTCAACGTCGCCACCTTCCCAGCCTAAGGACAGCCGTTTGTAGTGGTTGTGGACTGCGACCGCCAATACCTTCTTTGCAGCAGGTTGGCCAATCACATACTCATCCATGTGCTCGACGATTTCACGCGGGGTGAGGA
>CAYOZV010000005.1:43285-50200 GCA_964408465.1 uncultured Pirellulaceae bacterium | reverse complement strand
AGTACTGAGTACTGAGTACTGAGTACTGGGTACTGGGTACTGGGTACTGGGTACTTAGTACTTAGTACTTAGTTCTCACTCCCCGATCTCCCCTCCCTCCACCCTCACTGTTGCTTTTGAATCTGCACTTGCGGCGTGTCGCCGACGACGTGACGATCGTAGCTCACCTGTTGATGCATTAGCAGCGTGCCCATTGAACGTTGCAGGGAGACTTCGGAAATCTTCAGCTCTAGTTCGGCTTGGGCGTAAACGATCTCGGCCTGAGAAAGTCTTTCTTGCGAATCGAGCAGTTGATCAAGCACCGTGGTCGGCGACAGGCCTTCGGCAATGTCGCCTTCGACCAAAGCAAATGATTCCCACCTTGTTTGGTTTTGATTCAAATCGGCGCGGGCGGCGACGATCGCCTGTTCGGCGGCGGCGAGTGTTTCGATTGCTGAGGTGATGCGGCGGAGGGCGATTTGAGATTCAGCGATGACGTTTTGGATGACTTCTTCTAATTCGTTTTCCAAGCGCTTAAATTGCAAGTGACGCTGCTGGAAGCGACTGCGAGCAGCGCGATTCAAACGTGGCAGTTCGTACTCCAGTCCAAAACTGTATCCCGGGGTTACTTGTCCGAACTGATCGCCAAAGGCCCCCAGCACATCGCTGTCGCCGCGCAACGCACTGACGTAAGTGCCCACCAAGAACGACAATTCTGGCAGCAGTTCGTTTTCTGAAACGTCGCGTTGCACGCCGGCGATTTTGATGCGACGCATTGATTCGCGAATCTCCGGGCGGTGATTGAGGGCCGTTTGAACGACTTGGTCCAAATCCCAGCCGACGTTCTGCACCGAGGGTAGCTCTTCGGGCAGCAGTTCAAGGGATTGGCTGGCCATCCAGTTTCGATCGGCGACGCGTCTGCGGATTTCGGTTTCGGCGTTGCGGATGTTTCGAAAGGCGTTTGCCAATTCCGTTTTCCGCGTCTGCACCGAAGACCGAGCCCGAGCGATCTGCGCCGGCAGCGAATCCAGCTCGCGCCGTCCGTTGAGACGGTCCAGGATGACTTGGCCGCGTTGGACGTTGCGTTTGCGTTGGAGATAAACGCTACGTTCGAGATACAGTTGCCAATACGCAGCGACGACGCCTTCGAGCTCTTCCTGCAGTTCTTGTTGAAAGACCTCCCACGCCACGCCACCGGTGGACTGAGCGATCAAGATTTGAGCTTGGTTGTAGACACGCCCGCGCCCTCGCAGCAGCGGTTGAGTGACGTTCAGAGCCAGCGTCGCGGTGCCTTGATCCTGAGGGATGAAGTTGTTGGAGTTGCTGTTTTGGAATCCAAGTCGCTGAGAGACCCTCAGGTCAGCACCGGTCCGCAGCCTCCGGCGAATTCCGGCTTCGGCCGTCCAGGTGTTCTCTTTGAGGAACTGTTCGGTGAGATTGTCGTTGATGGTCAGGCTGCTGCCGACGGGATCGACGCGGTCTTGGAATTGGCTTTGTACGAAACGAACGGGGTCAAATTCAGCATCGGCTTCAACGACCTGAAGTTCGCGGATCAGCGGATTCTTACTAACGGCCTGAATGCGGGGTGAATTTTTCAGCGCCGCAAATACCAGAGCGTTACTGTTGACCGGCACCGCTTGGTTTTCAGGATGTAAGGGCTGGTTGACCTGCTGCTTCCACCAAATAGGCGATTGGTCAAAGGCGTCAAATGAGAATGCCGAAACGACAGAAGTCGGAGCGGTTGACTGAGTGTCGGTTGGCTTGGATCGGACGAGAGGTTTTGAAAGTTCGGCCAGTTCTTCTTCGAGCGTTTGTTTATTTTCGGAGGCCTTGGGCGGTTGCCACTGATCAACGCTGCCAAGTGTGTCTTCAAAATCTCCTTCGATTTCGTTGGCCTTGAGCGCATCGATCAAGGCGCGTTCGGATGTCTTGGCAGGGGCGCTGATCGTAAACTCGGGGATGAATTCGGGAGCACCCTCGGGAGTGGACTGAGGAGTAAATTCGGGAATCAACTCAGGCGTAGATTCAGAGAGGGTGTCGATCGGCGGGGTGTCAAGCGGCGGGGTGTCAAGCGGAGGGGTGTCAAGCGGCGGGGTGTCAAGCGAAAGAGTGTCAAGCGAAAGAGTGTCAAAATCGCCGGATTGCTTTGGAGGATTGAAATCGGGCGCGGACGCGTTAGGCGATTGTTCCGATGGCTCGGGGCGGATGAAAGGAGGTGTCTCAAACGCCAATGGGTTGTCCGGTGTAAAATCGCTGGACAGAGGTTGATTTCGGATGCGATCGGAGAAACTGTCGAGGCTAATCTCTCTTGAAGCATCGTCGGCTTTGGCAGTACGAGGCGGGCGGTTTTTGTCTTGGGTACTGGTTGGGTTGATGTATCGATATGCTTTCTCAAACTCTTGCGTGAAGGCGTTGTCTGGAATCGAGACACGCTGTGCGACTTTGGCGACCGGTGCTGCGACAATCGACTCTGTTTCTTTTTTCGACGGCGTTGTTGTTGCGGGGCTGGTTCTGACGGGCGGCGACAGGGCTTTGGCTGATCCCGCAACAGACGATTTTGTCGTCGAGGTTTGCAGGTAGTCGGGGCGTTCTAAAATGGAGTGCGGTTTATTGCCACCGTGCTGATTAAAGTTGACGCGCTGGATTTGTGACCGTTGATGGGTTGGCTGGTATCCGTTGGCATGGCGGACGTTGGCTTGGTTGGTTTGAGTTTGGTCGGATTGATTCGCATGGCGGTCCAGCAATTGCTGAGCGTAGGGATCGACGAACACTGATCCGCCGGCGCGGTAACTAGAAGCGTCCGTTGCAGTCGTGTCTTCGAAGGTAGATTCGAAGACGGGGGCGTCAGATTTCTTCCGCGGAAACAGTTTTGAGAAAACCGATGGCTTGGAGGAAATGTCCTGATGCATCTGTTGCATCGATGGAAGGCCAGATCCATTTATACCCAATTGTGAAGACGGGGCGGCGGCAGGAAGCGCCGGTTGCTGAGTCCCTCGGTTGAACACCGTGGGGCTGTTGGCGGGATAGTCGAACGACTGAGCGATCACCGGCGATGAGATCGCGGCGGTCGACGAGACAGCCAGCACCGTTATCGCCAGCGTCTTGATTGAGATGTTCACAACTCTGAGAATTCGCACGTCCTGCTCCAACAATACAAAAAGGTGTTACGACCCTTAATGTTTACCATCGCCCTGTAACCCTCACTCTGCGAAGCGAAACAGAGGTGAACGGCGGTAAATTGTTGGCCAACGCCGGAAGTATCGTTACAACCGTTAAAGTTTAACGCGGCTTGCTATCAGCCTTGCTGGCAGAGTTGGACGCAGAATCGGCAGGGTCGGATCATCTTCTGCGTCGGGCAAAAGATTCTCCGTTCAAAGACGAAAAATGCCTCATGTTGCTCGGCAGTGATAAGAAAGTTTAACGACAAGCCGGCAGGCGACCGCGTTTGGCCCCGCCTAAACACCGACGTCAGAGGCCTTAATCGTTAGCCTTGAGCGACACCTCGAAGACCAACGGGTAATGATCGCTGCCGGCGAAATCGCCCAGCATTCGAGAGTGGACGTGGAACTGCGGCGATACAAACGCATGATCGATGGGAATGGATAAGTACGGGCGTTCCGCGTTCCAAGATGCCTGATATCCAAACCCATTGCGACTGTCTCGCAGATCAACGCGCTGACAGAAATCGTATAAAAAGGGTGACCAGGGTGTGCAATTAAAATCGCCCATCACGATCGTGGGGATGTCGCGCTGGATCAGAATGTCAGCGATCTCGGCCAGCTGACGATTGCGAATCTTCAGCCGATTGCGATTCATAGGGGATAACAAATGAAGGCCCGCCAGTCGAACGGGGCGGCCGCCGATCTCAATGTCGACCGACAACAAAGGGTTGTCCGTGATGTCGGCTGTGATTTGAGTTGCCGATGCGTTGCTGATGGGGCGTTTGCTAAAAATGGCGATGCCGAATCCATGCCACCGAGGTTGCCGCAATCGATAAGGATACGTTTTGTTAAGGGTTCGCAGCGCGGTCTCCCAATCGTTGGCATATTCCAGCACCGTGACCACGTCGGGATCGTGTTCTTTGACGCGATCAATGACGGATTGGTAATCACGATTGATGGCCCACACGTTGAAGGACATTATTTTTACGATATCCACGCCCGGTGGCGGTTGTGAATACGGCAGCGCGGGCGTGATTACCCCGAAGCAGCTCCACAACGACGCGCCGGCGAACAGGAGAGCCCGCTTTCGTTTTCCCTTGAGCCACAGGATCAATGCACAAGGCACCAACATGGCCAGAATGTAGGCTCGGAAGTTGCCAACCAGTTCGCAAAGATAAAAATATCGGCCGAGCAAAGAGGCCACGAACAAAAGCAGCGGAATTAGCATCAGCGCGTAAACGATGGACCAGAAAATAATCGGGCCGTAGTGCACGTCGGCTGTGGCGGAGGAGGTGTCTGACATAAGAGGCGTCGATCAGGCGGTTGCTTTGACCGGATTTTCAACAACCGGTGCGCGATTGTTGGCGTTGTAAAGATAAGGATTCAATGTGGGGTCGTTGTACATCTTGAACTGGCGATAGGTGAGGTGCCGTTTGGTGCCCGCCGCGATCGCATCGACCAGTTGTTGCAGCGATTTAGCTAACTCCGACTGCTGGAGTTGGCAAACGGTAATTTTCTGCTGGACCGATTCGCGATGCTGATCGCTGGCGCCGGCGCGATGTAATTGTTCTTCCAAATGGTACAGCCGAAGTGACATAATCGACAGGCGATCAATCGCGCTGCCGGGTGTTTCGGTGTTCAGCTCAGCATCGTCGCGTGTTTGGACATTTTGCGATTGAATCAGCGCCGCGATTTCATCGTCAATTTTTTCGATCCAGTCGTTGCGTTGCTGATTGAATCGGTCGATCGACCGCTTGACCCGGGCGATCTCTTGATCGGACACGTCCGGGCTGCGGGCGATGTCTTCTTCGTGCCAAAGCTGGAAGTTGAAGGAATGCTGAGTGCAAACGGTGGCCATCAGGCCGGAGGCTTTATTTTCGATGGGGCCGTTGTGCCAATGGGCAACCGCTTGCGTTTGCAGTTGGATAATGTCTTGAATTGAAATCATGGGTCGATCACCAGCGACGGGCCGTTGGGTAGTGAATTCTTCTTGGTGCTGGGATTATAGAATTTTCTGGAGAATCTCCCCATAGCAGTTCAGTCCGCTTTGTTGACCCGCACGAAGGAAAATCGAAAATGGGCGGGCTGGATTTCGTCCATTTTGACGACCAGATCATGCTTTTGCATCTGGAGCACGATTTCGGTTGGCCTCGGGCACCGGTAGCCGCCTTGCATCACGCGTTTGACGCTGCCTCGACCGCCGGAAACGGGCCCTTGGAACGTTAGATAGTCGATTCGATGTAACGGCAGTTCGATAGCGCCGCAACTTTTGCCGGCCGTCGGCAGCAGTCCCATCGCCCACGTCCGCAACCCGTCCTCGGTTTCCAGCATTAAATCGAAGTGAACGTCTTGGCCTTTGGGGTGGTTCTGCCCCGCCGCTTTATCGGCCGCTTCGGCCATCATCTGCAAGTATCGTCGGCGTGGAAACGGGACCTGTTTGGCGGGCTGAGTGTGTTGTAGGACTACAAATTTCATCTGTGCTTGAGCTAAAACAGCGATACCTTGGAAACTGATTTTCGATTAAAATTTGGCCATGAATTCATCCGACTCAAATCCTGAACCGGCGTACATTCTCCCTAAAATCAAACCCCTGCATATTGGGGGCGTGGTTGTCGACCCACCCATCTTACAGGCTCCGATGGCTGGGTTCACCAATTTTGCCTTTCGCCAGATCGTGCGGGAGTACGGGGGAACGGGGCTGATCGCGACCGAAATGGTCAACGCGCGCGGATTTGTCTGGTTGGACGAAAACGAAGCCGAACATCCCGACCGGCTGTGGGGCGTGCGGGCCGAGGCGCGACCGTTGGCGGTGCAGATCTGGGACAACCAACCCGAAACGATGGCCAAAGTCGGCCGCCGTTTGGTAGAGGACTACGAAGTCAGCGTCGTCGATATTAATTTTGGTTGCCCCGTCAAACAGGTGACCGAAAAAGCAAAAAGCGGATCGTATCTGTTGAGAACGCCCGACCGAATGGGCCAAATTATTAGCGAAGTGGTCAAGGCATGTGCGCCGACGCCGGTGACGGCGAAAATTCGATTGGGCTGCACACGTGACAACATCAACGCGATTGATGTGGCTCAGGTCGTCGAAGGTGCCGGCGCCAAAGCGCTCACCGTCCACGGCCGAACGGCTCAGGATATGTTCAGGGGGCATTCTGATTGGGACCGCATCTCCGAGATCAAACCGCACTTAAAAAACATTCCGCTGATCGGCAACGGCGACCTCGACAGTGCCGACAAAGTTGTCAACGCTTTCAAACGATACGATGTCGATGGCGTGATGATCGCGCGGGCTTGTTTGGGGCGGCCATGGTTGTTCGCACAAGCCGCCGCGGCGATCAAAGGCGAACCGGTGCCGCCGGATCCAACCTTGGAGCAGCAGAAACAATGCTTGCTGAGACACTACGATTTGGTCGTGGACCGCTTCGGTGAGAAAAAAGGATCGCAACTGATGCGGCGTTATGCCTGTTGCTACGCCCAAGGGCGGCCCGGCGCGCGGCATTTCCGAACTCACGCGGCCAAGGTAAAAGACGCGGCCGATTTTCATCGTGTCGTCAAAGAATACTTCCCTACCGATCAAGAAGTCGCCCCAGCATGACTCAGGCAATTCTGACCACGCTCAACCGCCGCGCCGCGCAGATCATCGCCGAAGCGGTGCGCGATCGATCAGTCGGTATTGAATCGGTCGGCGGCTACGGCGGGGCGTCGGTGTTGAACTTTGCACCCGACGGTGAAGGCACGATCGCCGCGGGCGTCGCGTTAGCCAAAATCTGCA
>CAYOZV010000005.1:0-43185 GCA_964408465.1 uncultured Pirellulaceae bacterium | reverse complement strand
GCACCCGACGGTGAAGGCACGATCGCCGCGGGCGTCGCGTTAGCCAAAATCTGCATGAGCGGACTTGGCGAGGTTTCGGTGACGCCTGAGGATGGTTTGGAACTGGGTTTGCCGCGTGTGAATGTGTCGACCGAACACCCGCTGTTGGCGTGCATGGCCGCTCAATATGCTGGCTGGCCGTTGGCCGGCGAGCAGTTTTTTGCGATGTGCAGCGGGCCGGCGCGAGCCCTGCGCGGCGAAGAACAAGTTTTGATCGAGTACGACCTGATCCATGCCGCCACGGAGGCGGTCGGTGTACTCGAGACCAGCCAATTGCCTCCCCGATCGACGGTGGAGGATTTCGCGCGGCAGTGTTCTGTCGAACTGGAGAATGTAACGCTGTGCATCGCTCGCACGTCCAGCCTGCCCGGCACATTACAAGTGGTCGCGCGGTCGGTTGAAACGGCGCTGCATAAACTGCACGAGCTGAGCTTCGACCTTCGCACTATCAAACGCGGAACCGGTTGGGCGCCGTTGCCCCCAATCGCAAAGGACGACCTCACCGCGCTGGGGTGGACCAACGATGCGATTCTCTACGGTGGGCATGTCGAATTGACCGTCCAAACGACCGATGAGTCGATCGAGAAGGTCATCGACCGGGTTGCGAGCATGGCATCGCCAGATTTCGGGACGCCGTTCTTAGAAATTTTCGAGTCCTACGACCGGGATTTTTACAAGATAGACAAACTGCTGTTCAGCCCCGCCCAAATCGTCATCACCAATGCGTCGTCCGGTCGCGTGTTTCGCAGTGGTGAGATTCGCAACGATATTCTTCAACAGTCTTTCGCGTTGCCCACCAACGCAAACGGCGAAGATGGCGCGGTATGAAAATCGGCGTGCTGGCGGACCCCGGCAGTTGGCATTTTAAAGACTTGCTCCGCGCCGCAGGTGAACGCCACGACGTTCTCAGCGTATCGTTTGTTGATCTTTTGACTTCGCTGGGGGAAGGTGAAACAGAGTTTCTCTCCGGTTCGGTAGACTTACAAACCCTAGACCGTTTGGTGATTCGGACGATGCCCAGGGGGTCGCTGCAACAGATTATCTTTCGGATGAACCTGTTGGGGCGACTGGCCCATGAAGGTGTATCAATCGTGAATCCGCCAAGGACGATTGAGATCGCCGTCGATAAATACCTGTCGCTGTGCATGTTAGCCGAGGCAGAAATTGCAGTACCGCCGACCAGGGTGGCCGAAAGTCTGCCGGCGGCGATGAAAAGTTTTGAGGTGCTTGGGGGCGACGTTGTTTACAAACCAATTTTCGGCAGCATGGGCACAGGGGTGACGCGGTTGTCCGATGCTGAGCAGGCCAGGCAGTTCTTCGATTCGCAAATCAACGATGGACAAGTGATCTACTTACAAAAGTTCATCGATCATGGCGATTGGGATATTCGGATTTTGATCGTCGGTGACAGGACGTTTGCGATCAAACGTCAGCGCGACGGACACTGGCTGACGAACATCGCCCAAGGAGCGATCGGGGCGCCGCATGAGGCCACTGATCAAGAAATCGCAGTTGCGCGAACATCGGCGGAGGTTACCGGATGTGAGCTTGCCGGCGTGGACCTCTTTTATGATCGCAACAGCGGCAGACCGATGGTGTGTGACGTAAACGCGGCGCCGGGATGGAAAGCGACGGCTAATGTACTTCAGGAAGATATTGCCCAAGCGGTCATCGATGCCGTGGTCGGGTACGGCCGGCGCTCGGACGGGGCTCGGTGAGAGGCAACGTTGGCGTGATGGATCTTCTTCTATGGGTGTCCAAGGGAGAAGGAGATTCAGGATCGCTTAAGAAGATTCCGCTTCGCGATAGGAAGGCGTCCGAGTCTTACATCCTTTTATGAGTTTTCATCTCTTCGCGTTGAGCGTCGTCGTTGTAGGTCTTGCGGATGTTTTCGATATCCCCGAGGCGTCGAAAGAAGGCGTCCAACACAATCGGGTCAAAACGAGTGCCGCGTTCGGAAAGCATAATCTCCAGACACTTCTCCACAGGAAAGGCTTTTTTGTAAGGGCGTTCACTGCAGAGTGCATCGTAGACGTCCGCCACACAAGTGATGCGGCCTTCGATGGGAATCATTTCGCCTTTTAACCCTTTAGGATAGCCGGTGCCGTCCCACTTTTCATGATGGGTGCGAGCGATCAATGCCGCCAATTCGAGCATGGGAGAATCAACACCGTCCATAATGAACCCCCCAACTTCCGCGTGCCGGCGAACAACATTGCCATCATCTTCGGCAAGCGGTTCCATGATTTCTACGCCCAGGGAACAGTGAGTTTTCATCACGTCGAATTCTTCATTGTTCAATCGACCGGGATTGAGCAGAATCGAATCGGGAATTCCAATCTTGCCAACATCGTGAAGCTGCGCGGCCAATCCGATCTGGTGACAATACTCGCCGCTGAAGCCAAGCTCTTGGGCGATGACGCCGGCGTACTTGCCGACGCGAATGACGTGTTCGCCGGTTTCATTGTCTCGATATTCGGCCGCCCGCGCCAAACAGTGAATGATTTGCTCGCGCGATCGTTCGATCTGCTGCGTTCTCAATTTTACCTGACGTTCGAGTTCATGGGCGTGATTGGCAAGGATATCGTGCTGGCGTTTGACGACCAGTGAATTTCGAATCCGCACCGTCAGGTCACTTGAATCGACCGGTTTGGCCAAAAAATCAGACGCTCCCAATCGCAGCGCGTCTCGTTTGACTTGGCTTTCGGATGTCGCGCTGAGAATGATGAAGGGAATGTGTTGAAACTCAACGGCGTGCTGCCGCATCTTCAGCAGATCCAACCCCGTCACGTGCGGCATCATAATGTCCAGCAGCACGACATCGGGTTTCTCTTTTTGGATGGTTGAAAACGCGTCGCGCGGATTGCTCAGCGTAATAAAGTTTTTGTACCCATCGGCGGCCAAGAATCGCTTCACGACGCGGATGACTAAGTCCTCGTCATCGATGATCATGATTTTGGCTTCGCGAATCGCAGGGTCATCGGCCAAGAAGTTCACTGAGTCAGTCTTGGCACGCAGCGGCGGATCGCTGGGTTGAGTCGTCTGGGCCGAGTTGGAAAAAGGCGCTTGAGGTAGCTCAGGGCCTGATTCGACGGGGCCCTGCGAAGCTGGCTCAGCAGCACTTTGTGCAGGCATGGGAACCTGAACCTCTGGGATAGGCGTATGGAATGTCGAAGATACGGGTCCGGTTGGATTTTCCATTTGACTAACTTTTTCCGCGTTTTCAGATGACGCAGTTTTTGTGACGAGAGCTTACTAAACAAGTTCGCAAGGGTTTCAACTAATACTTATTACCTATCGAACTTCTTCTGCGACTTAGTAAAACGTCAGCCTAAGTTTGTGATGAAAAAGGCAGCGGCGAGGCCCATTATGTGGATTATTCCAAGATGTCACGATCAGATTGCCGGCTCCGGTAGGCTACATCGTATCGGTTCAGTTGAAAACGATCGTCTTATTGTCGTAGGTAATCGTTTTGTGTTGGAGGACTTTCTGAAGCGCCTTCGCGAAAACTCGTTTCTCAACATCGCGTCCGATCTTCTTCATGTGTTCAACAGAATCGCCCGGTTTAACGCCGATCACGCCCTGATCAATGATGGGGCCTTGGTCCAGCGCCGGAATCACGTAGTGCGACGTCGCACCGATCAGTTTCACGCCGCGCTGATAAGCCAGTTCGTAAGGCTTGGCCCCGATAAAACTGGGCAGGAACGAGTGATGGATATTGACGATGGGGCACTGCGCCGCGGCGATGAAATCCGCCGATAAAATTTTCATGTATCGCGCCAACCCGATCACGTCCGGTTGGTAACGGCGGATCACGTCCAGCTGAGCTCCCTCGTGCTTGGCCGGGTCTTTGAACGTTTTAATATAGTAAAACGGAATCAAGTGCCGCGTGGCGTACTTTTCGATCGACGGCGAGTTAGAAACCAGGAAGCAAATTTCCGTGTTGGGATAGTCTCCCGCTTCGGTTCGGTTGATGGCTTCAATCAGTGCGTGGGGTTCTTTGGAGGCGAACAATCCCAACCGTTGCGGCTGGTCGAAGAAATACGCTCTGTGACTCGCCCCTGCGAACTGGTCGGCGACCGGTTGGAACGCGGCGTCGAAATCTCTAACCGATTCCCACGGATGATCGCCGCGCCACTCCAGCCGTGCAAAAAAGTACTGTTGATCGGTGTACTCCTCAAAACGCGAGATAGAGACCTGATGGTCTTTGAAGAAAACAACCAGTTCGGCAATGATTCCGACTTTATCGGTGCATTGAAAAAGTAAACACGCTGATCGTTCCATCTTTAACTTTCCTAATTAGCGTTTCTAAATCGTCGTAGTGGGTTTTGTTAAAAACCCCGTTTGTAGTTTGTTAGATCTCACCGGAGCAAAGGACCTTTAACAAGGATTCACTACAGAATTCTTCTCAACTTCAGTGAAGGGGTTAGGCTGTCGCCTCCACCGATTGACCGGCCAGCCACCCGGTGCTGAAGGCCGATTGGAAATTAAATCCGCCGATCGGTCCATCCAGATCTAATACTTCTCCGGCAAAAAATAGCCGATTGTGTAATTTGCTTTGCATCGTGCTGCTGTCGACTTCGTCCAAACTGACGCCGCCGGCGGTAACTTCAGCTTTCTCAAATCCCAGCGTTCCGTTGAGCGCGAATTGGGTGTGCTTGATTTGCTGGCAGATCGCGGCAAGCGACGCTTTGGAAAGTTCAGCGTTTTTGGCGTCCAGGTGCACGCCGGAGGCTGCTAAGAGACTCTCCGCCAATCGTTTGGGGAATATTTCGTTCAGCAAGTTGCCGGTGATTTGTTTTCCATTTTGAATTCTTTTTTGGTCCAACATGTCGTGCAAGCGATTGGGGTTCAGATCAGGTAGAAAGTCCACGTTTAAGGACAGCGTCTTGCGATCGGGGTGCAATGCCACTTCCCGACTTACATCCAGCGCCGTTGGTCCCGAAAAACCGAAATGCGTAAACAAGAACGAACCGGTCGCGCGGGCCAGTGGTTTTTCCTTTTTCGGTTTGCTGCCCGCGGGCGTTGGTGCTGGCGGCTGCCAGACGCCGATGCCGGCGTTTTCGATCGTGATGCCTTTGAGGTCGTTGGCCCACGTGCAGTTATTGAGCAGCGGAACCAGAGCAGGCACCGTTTGTGTGATCGTGTGACCAAATTGCTTGGCCCACGCGTAGCCATCGCCGGTCGTGCCGCAACCGGGATAGGATAGACCGCCGGTCGTGATCAGCACATTTTTAGATTGAAAGTGATCCTCAGGTGTCGCGATCGAAAAATTGTCACCGTCTTGGGTCACCGCCTGCACCGCACAGCCACTGATAATCTGGGCGCCAGAATTTTTGGCCATCGTGACCAGCGCGTCACGAACGTCGATCGCGCGGTCACTGACGGGAAAAATTTTGCCGGTGTGTTCAATCTTGGTGGCGACGCCTTGGGCCTCAATTTTTTCGATGACGGCGTCGGGAGGCAGGGCGTGAAGGGGCGAATGCAGGAAATTCCCGCGCTTGCCGAAACGCTTTACGATTTCTCTGACGCTGCAATGGTGGGTGATGTTGCAGCGTGTGCCGCCTGAGATCAGGATCTTCACACCCAATTTTTTGTTTTTCTCCAAAAGAAGAACCCTCAGACCGCGACCGGCAGCACTGGTGGCCGCCATTAAACCGGCGGCGCCCGCGCCGATGATGATGAGGTCGTAGATTGGTGAAGAATCGGGCAACGAAAACTCAATCAAGAAAAATAGGGGAAATCCACGAACATATTCTGGCTTTGTTGCGACCAAAGATCAACGTCCGTCGACCGAGTGACCGGTTCGCTATATATTGATCGGCAGCCAACTGTGATTTTCTGAGCTCGATGGGCTGACCCGATGGAAAACTGAGCCGATACATAACTAAGCCTTAAGGCGGTCGCCGCGGGTGCCGGTCGTACAAAGAAAACACTTGGCCAATAGGTAAAGGTCGGGCGAGCAAGCCGGCGGCGAGTGCCCCTGCCGATCAGTGGTCGAGCCTGAAGCCTCGACTTGGATCACAGTACACTGCCCCAACAACCGAAAAAACATTTAGAGCTAACCAGAAAACTATGGCTAACGATTCCTTACTTCTGTCCGATCAATTGAAATCTGACCCGCGTTTGGCAGAAGCGAAACGGTTGATCCTTGAAACGGTTGCCGACCATCAAAAAACGATGCAGTCAGTGCGTCCGCCGCGCCCCGAACTCAAACAATCCTATGAGGCGATGCTGGAGAAATTCGGCAGCCTCCGTAACGGCAGCCTCTTCTTTGACTATCTCTCCAGCGGGATCGGGAACGGACCGTTCGTGGAACTGGCCGACGGCAGCGTGAAACTGGATATGATCACGGGCATCGGCGTGCATGGCTACGGGCACAGCCATCCGTTGTTGGTGGAAGCCGCGATCGACACGGCGGTCTCGGATACGGTGATGCAAGGCAACCTGCAGCAGAACACGGAGAGCTACCAACTGTGCGATCTGTTGGTGAATCTGGCCAACGAAACCGGCGGCCAGTTTCAACATTGCTTCCTGACCACCAGCGGCGCGATGGCCAACGAGAACAGCCTGAAGATTGCGTTTCAGAAAAATCACCCTGCCAATCGAGTCATCGCTTTCAGTCACTGTTTCGCCGGACGGACCTTAGCGCTGGCGCAGGTTACCGACAAAGCCAAATATCGTGTTGGTTTGCCGGATACGATCGCGGTGGATTACCTGCCGTTTTTCAAACACGACGACCCGCAGCGTAGCACCGAAATCGCCGTCAGCCACCTCAAGTATTTGCTCGACCGACACCCGGGGAAATACGCCGCGCTGTGGATGGAGTTAATTCAGGGCGAAGGCGGTTACTATCCTGGCGATACGAAATTTTTTAAAGCGCTGATCGAAGTCGCCAAAGAAGCCGGCGTGTGTACCATCGCTGACGAAGTACAAACCTTCTGCCGCACGACGCGGCCCTACGCGTTTCAGCATTTTGGTCTGGATAAGTTGGTCGACGTGGTGACCATTGGAAAGATCTCACAGGTCTGCGCGACGTTGTTTACTGACGAGTATAAGTTTCAGCCTGGATTGATCAGTCAAACGTTCACCGGCAGCACGATGGCCATTAATTCAGCGCTGGCAATCGTCAACGGTTTGGTCAAGCAGGGGAACTTTGGCGAAGGCGGCCGGAATCAGACACTGCATGATTACTTTGTCAAAGGCATCCAAAAAGTTGGCGAAAAACACCCGGGCTCGATCGCTGGTCCTCACGGGATGGGCGGTATGGTCGCGCTGACGCCGTTTGATGGTACGCCCGAGGTCGCCAGCGACATGGCGAAGCGCCTGTTTGATGCGGGGCTGATGTCGTTCATGGCCGGCGGTGATCCGGCACGGTTGCGTTTCCTGATGCCGATCGGATGCGTGACGCATGATCACCTCGATTTAGCCTGCCAGATTCTCGAACGCGTCGTCGGGGAAATGGCGGAGTTGAAAAAAGCGTAATGGATCTTGTGAAAGATCCTCTGTTCTGGTGAGATGAAACGAACTTCACACAGGGAGGTTTAACGACCTCCACTACTTCAGTTGGGGGCCCGTTATGATCGTTCGCTCAGTCCGTCCTGATGATCTCGATCCGCTGTTTGAGCTGATTCAAAAGTCGGAGTTTGGCCTGACGACGCTGAAGGTTTCCAAGGACGTTTTAGCAACGCGTATCGAGGATTCGGTGTTCGCGTTTACTCGTAAAAGCGGGAAGAGACGCGGCAGCCCTTATGTCTTCGTGATGGAAGACCCCGCCGGTCAGCAAATCGTCGGCACGTGTGCGATCTATTCCAAAGTTGGTGGGTTCGAACCGTTTTATTCTTATGAGATCAAGACGTCCAAGCATGATTCTAATGACTTGGGTGTTCATAAAGAAATTGCGACGTTGCATTTGCGTGAAGAACACGATGGGCCGACGGAAATCGGCAGTCTGTTTCTCGCGCCCTCATTCTGGGGGCAAGGGCACGGAAGCCAGCTCAGCAGGGCTCGGTTTCTATTCATGGCGCAATTTCCGCAGCTGTTTGAAGAGGAAGTCATCGCCGAAATGCGTGGCGTCGTCGACGGCGTGGGAAAGTCGCCGCTCTGGAGGGCACTCGGTTCTTACTTCTTTCAAATGGACTTCCCGAAAGCCGAAACGTTGACCTCAAAGTCGAAGAAGTTCATCGCAGAATTGATGCCGCGGCACCCGATTTATATTCCGCTGTTACCCGCAGATGCCCAGGCGGTCATCGGTGTGGTTCATGACTTAACAAAACCAGCGTTGGCGTTGCTGAAGAAGGAAGGGTTTGCGTTCAGGCAGCTGGTTGATATTTTCGATGGGGGGCCGACGGTGCATTGCGCGCTCTCGAACATTCAGACGGTGCGGTCGAGCCAGGTGGCTGAGGTGGCCGTTGTGGAGGATGATTTTGACGGTGGAGGAGCTGACGCGGCGAGCTATTTATTATCCAACTGCTCCATGGATTTTCGCTGCTGCACCGCAAACGCAATCGTGGACGGGCACCGCGTCACTTTGCCGGCGTCGGTAGCACGCGATCTGCAGGTCAGCGCCGGAGACAATGTGCGTTGGTCGAAATAGACTGCCGCTGGATTTTTCAGCCGGTTATAATGCGGCGGCAACCCAATGAACTGAATGAAAATGACAAAGGGCGCTGAAGTGTCAGACAAAATTGTTTCCAAGGTCAACTCAAAAGCTCTGGAGAAGCTGTGCGCCGACATCGCTGCTGTCAGCAAGCAGCAGAAAACGTGGACGGTCAACGATTGGCCTCAATCGCAACTGAAACTGATTGCCGATGCCGGCGTTTATCGTTGGTTTGTAAGTGAGCAGCAAGGTGGATTCGGATGGACGGCGGACGACATCGCGCGGGGCTACATCGAACTGGGCGCTGCCTGTTTAACGTCGACCTTTATTCTGACGCAGCGCGTGGCGGCGCTGAAAAGAATTGCAACCAGCGCCAACACGTCCCTGGTCGACCAGGTTTTGCCAGCCCTGTTGGACGGCACGCATCCCGCCACCGTCGGGATCTCGCATCTGACCACCAGCCGGCGGCATTTGAAGAAGCCGGTGCTGGCGGTGGAAGTGGTTGGCGGAGAAATGATTGCCAGTGGGATGGCGCCTTGGGTCACCGGTGGATCGGGGGCTGAGTCGTTGTTGTTAGGTGGCGTTTTAGACAGCGGCGAAGAAATTCTATTCCTAGTACCCACGTCGGCCGAGGGGATTTCCATCGAGCCGGGGTTTGACCTGGTCGCACTTTCGGCCAGTCACACCGGCGTTGTGAAGTGCGATGGTGTGCGTGTGGGGCCAGAGATGATTGTCGCCGGTCCCAAAGAATCCGTGTTGACCGACGGCAAAGGTGGCAAAGGCGGTGGGGCCGGAAGCGTGCAGACATCGGCCCTGGCGTTGGGGTTGGCGAAGTCTGCGATCGACTTTATTCGACGCGAATCGGAGAAACGGCCCGACTTGAGCTCCAGCTACGATGGGCTGCGGCAGCAATTGGATCTCATCGCCGAAGAAACGTTCGCCGTCGCCGCCGGAGAGAAAGAGCACACGGGGGAACTGCGCGCCGATGCGAACAGTTTGGTAATGCGGTCGACTCAGGCGGCCATGATCGCCGCCAAGGGGGCCGGTTTTGTGGACGGTCACCCAGTGGGGCGCTGGTGTTGCGAGGCGCTGTTCTTTTTGGTTTGGAGCTGCCCGCAGTCGGTGGCCGAAGCCAATTTGTGCGGTCTGGTGGAAGCGTAGCACGGATTTTAAATCCGTGAGGGGATTGTGACTTAAACGGATTAAAAATCCGTGCTACGGCTGCGGCGCGAAAAGCGTTTCGATCGGCAACTAGATTTCAACGTGCATCACGCCGCCGACTTCATCGAAGTGGCCGATCTTCAACAGCCGCCCGTTAGAGCCAGGCATTTCGGCGACAAACGCCGGATCGCAAACGGCGACGGAAACTCCTGCCGCCACGTAGGCCGCCGCCATTTTATAAGCAAGCAACGAAAACGTAGCGAACCATGGCAATGTTTGGGCCGACGCTAACAGGAACAGCTTCCGATCGAGGCTGCCGAGTTCTTGCTCTTGGACGTAATGTTCGATGACGTCTGCGCGTTTGGGCGGGTGGGTCAGCCCGATAACTTCATCGAATGTGATTTCGTCGCAGCGATAGCCGTTGTGGAAATTCACGGCGTCCATCGCGCGTCGACGGCGCTCGAATTCCAGCTGCGCGTGGTAGGCCGCGATCTCTCGTTTCTTCCGGTTGAAACCGTACTTGATCAAGGCGCGCGGCACCGCCAAGATTCCGTCCATCACACCGACGCCAATGTGACGTAACAGGTGTGGTAAGTAGCGGCGCCGGTATTGGGTGAAGACGTCGTCTTGAATTTTTGTGATCGCCGCGTTGAGTTCTTCGGACGTAGTGAAGATCAAATCGTCGCCCACTTCGATGCAGAGAGGTTTGAGGTAATAAACTTTGACGCCACGTTTTTTGCCAGGCCCGGCTAAAAATTCATCCAATCGAGTTTGCACGCAGGCGGGGATGTCTTCTTCGATCTTGTCGAAGTTCTCTTGCTCGGTGACGGTGACGAACAATTTGCCTTGAGGCAATCGAATGGACGCTTTGGGCAGTTCAAACTCACGTACCTGAGTGAATTTTTTGCGATGTTGACGGCTGACCGCGTCCCAGCATTTTTTCTTGGACGTTAGTAACCCGAATCGGTTCAACATTGAGTTGGCCAATTCCTTGTTACTGTCATTAGGCGGCACCCAAATCGGTTTGCCTGTCCAGCTGCCGAAGTGTTCAAGATCCTGAGCAGGCGTGTGGGGCTGTGGTCCGGGCCTGGTTGCCTTCGGTGCTCTGGAGGCTTTTGTTGCAAGGGATTTTTTGCTGAGGCGGGCGTTGGGGTTTTGAGTTCTTTTGTTTTTGCCGCCGTTGTTTGTGCGTTCTTTTTCAATCGTTCTCACAGCTCACTCTCCATTCATTCAAATTCGGTTTACCTTGAATGTTCGATGACGAGCATTAGTTATTGCAGAAATTGCGCTGCGATACCAGAAAATTTAAACGGAGTGAAAGCACCTACCCTCTTGGTGTTACGGTTTGCGGCGTGAAACAGCGTGGCCCGCGAATGCACTTTCATGCAGTCGCAGGCTAAGAATCCGATTTTGTGCTGCTGAAAATGCCTTGTGCTTTTTAGGCGGGCTTAGGTTGCTGCGTGTTTGCGGAGGTGGCTTGCCCCTGGACTACCTGCGTGAAGTTATCGAACTCAAGCAATAATTCGGCAATCTGGGCTTCGACTTTCTCGAATTGTCCGGCTTGGCCAGCAGATTCAATTTCGTGGGCCAGCACGTTGATTCGATCGGCCTTCACCGTTCCCGAGGAGCCCTTCAGGCGGTGCGCCACTTGGAAAACCTGTTCTGCATCTTGATCTTTCAAGCATACCTGGAAGTCGGTTTTGTATTGAGCGAAGGTGGATGCAAATTGGCCCGCGAGATCGAGAACGAATTCCCGATTACTGAATTGGCTCAAGAGTTCCTCGAAATCGAAGACAGGCTCTAGGGATTGAGTTTCCTGAGATTCCCGTAGCTTAGGTCCGGTCTGATGTTTGGAGTCATCGCGGGGGGCCTCTTTTGTGTGAGAGCGAATTTTCGTCAGAAAGTCATCGATCTCAAATGGCTTTGTCAGATAGTCATGCATGCCAGCGGCAAGGCATTTCTCACGATCACCGGCCAGCGCGTTGGCGGTGAGTGCGATCACTGGAATTTCCGCGATCGAGCCGGCTTGGACCATGTCTCGAATTTTTCGCGCTGCCTCGAATCCGTCCAGCACCGGCATGTTGCAATCCATGAAGATCGCGTCAAATTTGTCATCGATCTGTAACGTTTCGATCCCGTGTTGGCCATTTTCGCAAATGACAACGTTAATGCCAGCGCTGCGGCAGACCTCCTTGGCGAACATTTGATTGACGACATTGTCTTCGCAGATCAAGACTCGCAGAGCACGATTTTGCGCCGCAGTTTCTTGAGTGCGGTCGGCGTCCTCAAGTTCGTTTCGCTGTTGCGGTGAACAAACCGGACGCAGGAAGCGGGTTTGCGTGAACGGTTTGCAAATGGGCTTGGCCACGCCTTGGCGTTCCCACACCTGTTGGTCGATAACACAGTTTGGAGGGACGACGGGGATTACCGTTGGCGCGGTGTCAGCGGACCAAGTCGATTGTCGGTCGATGAACTCTCTGGCTGCGGCGACGTCGCCTTTGTTGTTCAGGAGCACCACATCAAATTCGTCTTCGGGGACAGTATCGTCCGCGGAGAAGAACGAGGCTTCTACCTGATATTGGTCGAACATCTTACGGAGAAGTTTCGAGATCGGTGCGCTCATTCCCACCATGGCCAGACGACTGACCGTTGGTATCAATTCGTATTCGCCGTCGGTATCATGGGACTTATCCTTTTTCGTGGCGAAGGGGAGGCGAACATCAACCATGAAATCGCTGCCTTTGCCTTCGACGCTTTGGGCGCTAATTTTGCCACCCATGAGTTCCACGATCTGCTTGCAAATGGTCA
Source organism: uncultured Pirellulaceae bacterium (assembly GCA_964408465.1). GTDB lineage: Bacteria > Planctomycetota > Planctomycetia > Pirellulales > Pirellulaceae > Mariniblastus. The sequence goes on along the minus strand of CAYOZV010000005.1, from coordinate 30,578 downwards.
GCCCCAGGCCTGTACCACCGAATTGACGAGTGGTCGACGAATCGAATTGCTCGAATGCCTCGAACAGGCTGTCGATACGATCTTCTCGGATACCGATTCCGGTGTCAGAGACGATAAATTGAACGTCGGCGTGTTGGGGGGTGACGCGACTGCAGTTGGCGGTAACGGTGATACTGCCCTTGGCGGTAAATTTCGCGGCGTTTCCGACCAGGTTAAAGATCACCTGACGCAAACGATTACAATCCACCATCACCTCTGGGCTCAAACGCGGATCGACGAAACTGGCCAGATCGACGTGCCGGGCGCCCTGTTGAAGACTGGTCGCGCGGACCACATTTTCGATGAATGGAATCAGCGCCGTTGGCTGTGGTTCCAACTCGAGTTTCTCGGCTTCCATTTTGGAGAAATCGAGCACATCTCCGATGACCGTCAGAAGCGTTTCACCGCTGGTTCGGCAAGCGGCAAGATAGTCGGCTTGGATGGGCGTCAGGTCGGTGCTCTCGAGTAGTTGCGTCATTCCGATGACGCCGTTGAGTGGCGTCCGCAACTCGTGGCTCATGGAAGCCACGAATTGACTTTTTGCTTCGTTGGCCTTGATGGCTTCATCACGTGCTTTTTTGAGTTCGTTTTCGTATTTGTTGCGGGCGGTAACGTCGGGGAAAATCGCAATGAAGGTCGCTTTTTCGGGGTCCTGCGAAGAACTTAAATTTCTAATGTGAACTTCGACATCCAGTGAACTTTTGTCTTGGGTTTGCATCTTGGTCGGGAAAATAGTGACCTCTCGGGTTTCCATGGTGCGCATCAACGTGTGTTTGACTTGCATGACAGGAATATGTTTATCGAGGTCGGGCATGTTTTTGGTGCGTAGTTGGTCCTTGGAGTATCCCGTCAGGTCGGCCGCCAACTGGTTGGCGTCAACAATTTTCAAGTTTCCGTCGAGCACAAAGATCGGGCAACCGGCGTTATCAAAAATTGCCTCAAACTGTTGCTTTTGGGTGACCTGGTTTTTTAACAGTTTGATCCAAACGGCGGCAATCGCGCACATGCCCATCAACGTCGCTAGTCCGATCGCGAAGGTGCGCGAAAGGGACGTCTTACCGGTGAGTAACTGGGCGTCATCGACGCGCCCCACCATCAGTTGCAATCTATTGTGTTCGTCAATTTCGGTCACGCCAGAAATCTTGACTCTGCTGGCGATACTGGGATCCAGCGAGGTAAGGGCATCCAAGGCAGTATCTTGAAAGTGGACATGAATGGTGAACTCTCCGTCACCTAAAATCAGATTTGAATGACACTTTGCACTACAATCCGAACGGCAATCTGGGCTGCATTTCTGATCGTCAATCCGTATCGGCGTTCCTTCGACAGTAACCCGTTGGTCCAGTTTGCGATTTTCTAAGATACTTTTAATCGTCGTCGTTTCAGGTTGGGGTAAATCAGCCAACCCAAGGTAACGCAGGTAGTCAACTTTGTGGTGCGCCTGCCCGGATTTATCGGTGACCTTCTTCCCGCCAATTCTCATCAGCATTCCGGCCTCCAGGTCATCGGTTGACTCCAACTGGAAACGCATAAACGTTGGGCCGTCGCACACGACGAAGCTGAGCGGTTGTGAATAGTCGATCAAGCAAACCTGGGCGAACGTCAAAAAGCGGCCGTCAGGCAAGTTGTCTTTTTCGATCGAAGAAAGTCCCACCATTTGAACGCCCGCTTCTCCGCCGGCATCCTCTTGATTATCAACGATCATGATGTTGTCGAAAGAATTGCAAAGCACCTTGTATCCAATGATTTCATTTTCATCTTTGCCCGGTTCCCGAAAGGCACCTCCAGCAAGTTGCAAACCAAGCACGCCGGTGCAGCGCACGCAATTACCAGCCAATTTGGAGATGTCGGGCGTTACGTAGCCGTGGGGGTGTTCAACCTGAATACAGACGTGTTTGTTGTCGCTGGTTCTGGCGAACAAAAGTGTGTTGGTGACGTTGACGCGCGTTTGCAAAACGTCGAACTCGAAAGTCAAGTATCGGCAGTCGTGTTCTGCTTCTATGTCGGAGATCTCCCGCGCTGTTGGGAGATCCTCGGTTGCGACCACGGTGACAGTTGTAGCAGAGACGATTGGTGAAAGATCCCCTTTTTTCAGGCTGCCTTCAATTCGCGCACGCTGACCGGCGACCATGTGGTGAACCCCAGGCCGATGAACAAAAATCGCGTCATCGCCCTGTTGAACAAAAATGAATTCCCCGTTGATGTCAACGTAAGTGACGGTTGCTTCAAAATCGACTGACGCGCCAAAGTCTTCGTTGGGAACCACCGCGCGGATCGACCTCAGGTCGGTGTATTTGGCCTGCTGGGCAACACTTAGCTGCGCGGTAGTAAAAATAAACGCCACAATAATGGTCGCGATGGTTAGCGTTTTGAAACGAGCACCGGCTATCGCAGCATCAAACCAAGGTCGTTGGGATAGGTACAATGTGTTGTTGTTTTGGCGGGGTGCGTTGTTCGGTTGCGGGTGATTCATGGGTGGCGAATTGAGTACAAAAGGATAGAGAAATGAGGAGCGACTATTCCGTCGTACGTTGGCGGAATTGATAGGGAGAAGTTAGAGATTTCCAGCGAAGCATAGGTTTCAGAAACTCTTTCAAGAGTGCCCGTCGCCAGAAGTTCCGGCTCCGCACTATCATTTGAATTTGATACCGCGGGTTATTTGGAATATACCAAACCAAAATTGGCCAAATCGCTATAACCGTTACGGGTTAGGGGGAAGATTCAATCGCAGTTGAAATCTTCTCGATCGTCAACGGGCGGTTAATCGGGGGTGCTCGCGGGCGGAGCGTCCGCTTGATCAATCAAGGATTGGTACAGGTACATTTTCTCAGGTAGACAGATTACCGAGATGCTCTCTGGGGCTGACGCCGAATTGTCATCACCATGAGGTCCCATCTCCAGCCAAGCGTTGGATACTCGTAGGCTTTGGAGATCGATAAAGAGTCGCCGTGCTTTTTGGGAATCAACGGTCAAATTTTTCAGCACGAACTTACGTTGCTCGTATCGCCCAAGCCGAACCAGCTCCCGGATATGCCCTTCGAAAGAACCTACGTACCAGCGACTTTCCCCCGCTACTGCATGATCCAATGCCCAAGCGTGGTAGTGACAAAGAATCGTGTTGCGACTGGCCAGCACCATTGCCAACAGCGCTACCCAAGCCAATATGAAGCGCATGCTAAATTTGAACCGGAAGATGGACTTCATGTTTGTTTTGGCGGGATAACGTGTTGCGAATATGGTGAAAATCTATCAGCTTTGCCGATACTGTTCACAAATGGAGCACCGGTTAATTAGACTAATTAGCGTTAATAACAGAGGTTCTCCGACGAACTTGCGTCTCCCTTTTAAGATTTTCCTTCGTTTTCCCGAATCTTGAGATTCCAAATGATCAACTACAAAACGCTTGGCTCGATACTCTTTTGCATTCATCTGAGTGCCTTTTTTACATCTTTGGTGTCCGCCCAACAATTTTTTACCCCCCAACAAAATCGGCGACAGATTTTTGATGGTCGGCTCCTGCAACAGCGGTCGGTTCAGCCGCAACCGGCGCAGCAGCGCAGAGTCATCCAGCGCCAACCGGTTCAGCAATCTCGAGGCGGAGCCACTCAATTCTACTATCCTAGCCAACCGACGCAAAACCGCGTCCTGCGATCGCAACCTCGACTTCAGACTCCAGTCGCTCCGGCAGTTACGGAAACTGAGTCAGCATCATCGCCATCGATGGGATTGGTTCGTGCAAAAATTGCGGAGCTGAACGAGGAGATCGAGGAGCTAAAGGACTTAAACGCTGAACTTAAAACGGTCAAAGGCGATCCCAAAAAACTAAAAAAAGCTCAAGCTGAAATCGTCGAGTTGAAAAAGAGTCTGAACGCACTCAAAGAGGAGAAGGCCGGCTCCGCTGCCACCGACGAAGCGAATGAGAAACTTGTCGCTGCCAATGAGAAACTGGAAACCGAAAAGAAAAAACTGGCAGTCGCTAATGAGGAAATGGAAACTCAGTTGGCTCAAATGAAATCCGAAATGGCGAATCCCCAAGAACTTGAAGCGGCTCAAACGAAAATCGCAGATCTGACCAAGAGCCTGGACGAAGTCAAAACGCAAATGTCAGAGATGAAAAAGGACGCTGCCACCGACAAGGACAACCAGAAACTCAGCGACGACAACGCGCAGCTGGAAACTGAAAAGAAGAATCTCGAAGCTGCCAATAAGGAAATGGAAACTCAGTTGGCTCAAATGAAATCGGAAATGGCGAATCCCCAAGAACTTGAAGCGGCTCAAACGAAAATCGCAGATCTGACCAAGAGCCTGGACGAAGTCAAAACGCAAATGTCAGAGATGAAAAAGGACGCTGCCACCGACAAGGACAACCAGAAACTCAGCGACGACAACGCGCAGCTGGAAACTGAAAAGAAGAACCTCGAAGCTGCCAATAAGGAAATGGAAACTCAGCTGGCTCAAATGAAATCGCAATTGGTGGATCCCAAAGAACTGAAAGAAGCCCAGGCGGAAATCGCTGTGCTGAACGAAAGTCTTAGTACGCTCAAAATGCAAATGCCGAAGCTAACCAACGTTGAAGGCGAAAACAAAAAACTTAGCGATGTCAACTCGCAGCTGCAAGCCGAAGCCCAGCAATTCAAAGCCGCCAACGAGCAAATGAAGACGCAGTTGGAAGAGCTGAACGCAAAGTTGAAGGAATCCTCTGAGAACATGTCCGCAAACGAAGCTGATCGACTTAAACAATTCGAAGCGTTGGAGTCGGAAAATCTGGCGTCGATTGAACAAAACAAAACGTTGAATCAGAAAATTGAAACGTTGACCAAAGAAAATGCTGATATGAAAAATCGCATCGACCAAAAAAGCGAAACCCATGGTCAAATGCTGAGCCAAAAAGCCGAGCTCGATGCGGCAGCGAAGCGGCTGCCTGAGCTGGAAACGAAAGTTGCGTCGCTATCGACTGAGAACGAATCATTCAAGCAACTCAATGAAAAACTTTCGAAAACGAACAAAAAGCTGGTCGATGAAATCGGGCTTGTTCGTCAGAGGTCGGACGCGCTGCAGGCACAATATCTCACCGCCACTCAGGAGAAAAAGGCGCTCGGGGATCGCATCGCCGAACTGTCAGCCCAGAGCAAAGCGAACAAGATAGTTGCACTGAGTTCTGAATCTACCACGGACGTCGCGGACGCTATGAAAGCAGCTGCGCCCGCCTCTGATTCGGAGCCTGCCAATCAGGAACCCGCAGCCGCCAAACGCGATGCCAGTCAGTCCAGCGCGAGTGCGTTGCTGCTGGAGGACGCTGGCGATCTATCGACCGAAATTGACCAACTGGATGAAACGGAAAACGCTCCGGTCGCACCGGTCTCAGGACCCTCGGCCGGCGGCAGCGACAATACTGACTTGAGCAAATACAGCCAACTGAGTTGGTTGGTGCCCTTTCTGGCGATGCTGTTTTCGATCGGTATCTTCTGTTTGTTCCGCGAAGATTATTCCAGAAAATCAAAATCTTGAGATGGATGGCATCTCAGAGGAGAGACGGAAAACGCCCGGCGGGCGTTGCGGATGACGTAGTCCATCTCTTGGAAACAGCCTGGGTTTTCTCTGCCCCCGGGGGAGCTTTTAAGAAGTTCCAAGGTTTCAATTCCGTCGAAGCAATCACTGGTCCTCGTGAGCGTGGCCGCTGGTGTGTTGACCATGGCATGAGTTGCAGTTGACCGCTTTTTAAAGCGCCCGCAATTCTTCTTTGCCGCCTTCTTCAGCTTCAGTGTCTTCGGTGATAGCCAGGCACGACTGCGTGGAGCCCCGAAGCAACGGCGCATTCGCTCGGTCCACCCAGCCAAACCACGACCGTGCTACTGCAACAGCGTAATGAAGGGGGCGATGTCAAAGAATGTGACGGATCCATCCTGATTTGCATCCGCTTCGTTTTGAAAGCCGCCGGTCGACAAAATAGTAATGAAGGGCGCGATGTCCAAGAAATCCACGCTGCCGTCAAGATTGATATCGCCCAGCGCCGGCGGCACGCCGGTGATCGAAAAAATATAGTCAGAGAAAAATCCAACATCGGCATAAACCCCAGCGGTTTCGTCGGCACAACCAAAACCAAAGCTCGTGATTCCGACCAGCGATAAAGGGGATTCCGTAAACAGCGGCCCACCGCTATCGCCCTGGCAGGTATCTTTCCCGTTGGCAAAAGCTCCCAAGTGCTGGAGAGTTAAACTGTTATCAAAATCGCTCTGAAGCCGACTCAGGCTGACGGTCTGCATTTGCACCTGCTGGAGCACTTCAGCGAATTCGGCGGTGGATTCACTATCGGTGGTGTCCCCCCAGCCGATTGCTTTCACGACGGTTCCGACGGTGGTTGTGGCAGCGGTGGCAATCGGAATGGGCGCGATGTCGGTAATCGGGCTGTCCAGTACCAGCAGGGCGACATCGGCAAATAGGTTTCCTTCAAACGATTCTCGGTATTCGGGGTGAATGATAATTTGTGTGACGTCGCGTCGCCGTGCCGTGCTGGGAACGTTACTCAGATTGGTGACGCCAACCACAACCTCGATGTCATTAGCATTTTCATCCACCACGCAATGAGCGGCAGTTAAAACATGATTCGGGCCCACCAACATCCCGCCGCAGAATTGATTGAAGAAGATGTCGTTGGCACCCGCTGAAGGGGAGCCGATACTTGCCATCCACGGGTAGGCTCCCTCGGCGACATCGGTGCCAGCGATGATTTTTGTTTGTGCATGGGACGAAGCACTCCAAAAGAAGATCACTAAAACGCAGGCAACAATTCTGATCATGATTCGTCCGTTTTTCTTGGGAGGGATGGGGAGGGAGATTGACCTTTCGAATTCACTCTATTTTTGGCCGATGACGGCTCAAATGTCAATGAACTCAAAGTGTCGATTCGATTATCCCCAACTTCAAGGACCGTGGCCGCGCTATTGCCGCGTTATTGGCGAACGGAATATCAAGGCAATGAAGGAAAGGCAGTGGGGGCATTCCAATAGCGGGGGCTGCCATTTTTTGTTTCTCTTGCTCAAACGATTATGCCGATCCTAAGGGACTTGGACCACAAAAGTTAACATCCGTTGCTCCCTCGGTGGGGGATTGCCCGTTTTTGATAACAAGGATGCTATTTTTCATTTGCTTAGGCGGCATCCAACAACTCAACTCTGGCCGTCGGGCAACTGCGCAATGCGTCTTCTCATCAAATCGTGCAAACTCCTATTCTCTCTTGTCAAATGAAAAATCAGGCCCCCGCTGCCGACAAAACCAACGCCCAATCGCTGCTCCCGCAATCCAATGGGAGAAGTCTTCTTTTTACGTCCGATGATTCAAATTCCATTTCGGCTCAGCGATATGATGGCCGGTTCGAACCCCAGATTGAAGACTGTCGTCTAAAACGCGTGCCGGGTTACTGCGTGATCGCCGCCGCTGGCTTCGGTGCCTTTGGTTTGGTTTACGGGTTTGTGGGCGCGTATTTTTCAGCTGCGGTTTGCATCGTGGCGACGTTAATGCACTGGTGCATGTTTTCGGTGATGATTCGGCGACCGAATACCAACCGCTATTTTGCAAACATTCATTTAGCGCTGAGCACGATTGGTCTAACGCTGGACGCGCTGGTCAGTGGTCTGCAAACGTCTACTTCCATTGGGTTTTTCTGCTGCGTCTGCTTGATTTCAGCCCATCAGTCTGGCTGGAGGGTCGCCCTGGGGTGGGCCTTAATCTGTGTCTCGATACTCGCGGTGCTATGCTTCGGTTGTGATCCTGACGCTTGGCCCATGTTACGAGAGCATTCGCTTGTCTTAGATTTTGTTGCTGTTGGCGGTCTATTCTTGATACTCACTTGGATGGCGGTGCAAAGCGAACGTTCCGCCTCAGACGCCTATCGTGTCAGTCTCGAGAAGTCCGAACAACTCAACCTGTTGGCCCAGCGCGACCAACTGACCTCCTTAGCAAACCGCCATCGCTTTCGCGCCGAACTCGAAATCGCCAAATCTAATTACCAACAGAACGGAGGAGCGGTTGGATTGGTGTTATTTGATTTAGATTTCTTCAAAGACGTCAACGACACCTTCGGGCACCTTGCCGGTGATCACGTGTTGCAAGCGGTTGCCGATAGGCTCAATTGCGTCTTGCAGCCACAACAAATCGTGGCTCGACTGGGCGGCGATGAATTTGCGGTCGTTACCCAATCGGTGTCCCTGGAAGAACTTAAACAACTGGGAGACAATATCGCCGCGGCGGTGGCTCAACCGATTGCCTTTGGCAGTGAAAAAATCCGCATGTCATCATCGGTCGGACTTGCTTCGCTGCCTGAGCACGCGACGTGCATCGACGAATTGATAGGCTACGCTGACCTGGCCGCTTACCACGCAAAAGCCACATCCGGCAATCAAGTCGAGTTGTTTTGTCCGCAAATGCTTGAGAACAGAGAACGCCGAGGCTTAATGGTTGAGAAACTCAACGCTGCCTTGGAACACGATGAACTCGCGCTCGTTTATCAACCGCAAGTGAACGTCTCGACGGGACAAATCATTGGCGTTGAGGCGTTGCTGCGGTGGAATCCTCGGGATGGTTCCAAACCTGTTTCTCCAGCCGAGTTCGTCCCTATCCTCGAATCATCTGGGCTGATTCAAGAAGTCGGCCAGTGGGTGCTTGAGGAGTCTTGCGCTCGGATAAGCGATTGGCGATCACGCGGGTTGGATTGTGTCGTTTCGGTAAATGTCAGCCCCGTTCAGTTCCACAACCCCAACTTTGTCCAAGACGTTTTAGGGGTGATCCAAAACGCGGACATTCCACCCAGCAATCTTGATTTAGAGATCACCGAAGGCGTGATGCTGGACAACCCCAATGAGGCCGAAATAAAGCTTCGCGCACTTAAGCGCATCGGCGTTACCATCAGCGTCGATGATTTTGGCACCGGCTATTCTTCTCTGGCTTATTTGAAGCATCTGTCGCTGGACCGATTGAAAATTGACCGCGTCTTCATCAAAGATATTCCGGAACACGACGATGGTTCGCTTGCATCGTCGATTGTCAGCCTTGCCGATATGCTTGGCTTGTCGGTGCTGGCAGAGGGCGTCGAAACCGAGCAGCAACTGGCGTTTCTCAAGCAGGTTGGTTGTGACGACTATCAAGGCTACTTCTTTTCCAAACCTGTTAGTGCCCGACGATGCACACAACTGCTGATGGACGAACAACTCAAACGGGAAGCAACCGATCGCCAAATTGATAAGGTCTGCAAGTTATAGACGCTTTATTGGGCCACTTCGTCCAACATCATCCTGCAAATCAAAAGGGCCTTAGTAACCGTTGGATCCGCGGACGTGAGGTCGCGCGGAATCACGCGATGCCTGGAATGCCCCGATGTTGATGCCAACGCGACGGCTCTGTTCGGCGGCGGTTGCTTAGTCGGCGGTGATGATGGTGCAGAGGTTATTGCTACGATCGCGTCTTTTGGGATTGCACTTAATCTGGGTGTGGATTCCGGTAACGACGATCTGAGCCAGACCGATATTCATCAGTTGGTTCGTTCGCCGCGGGACACGATTCTTAACAGCAATGTCAGCCTGCCCTCTTTAGAACGCCCATCTAGCTCTGATTTTACGATCTGATATAACGATCATCGGAGAGCATTGAAGCAACCAGAAAAGGTGTCAGTGAAAATAAAATGCCGGACCCAAATTGATGGTTTGGCCTGTCTTCAGCGAGCGCGCGGTGCCGTGTTGTCCTATGAGGCACTCGTCCGTCTGTGCCGGTCGTCACTTTTCGTTGTCCATTACTGACAACGCGGGCTATAATTAATCATAGGCCACTTGTTTCTTTGTTTCTCCCTCTTCCCTCCCTGATCTACTCAATTTGGAATACATCGCATGAGAAACGTCTGTCTCCGAAATATTACTTGCCTATTCATGGCCGTCTGTTTGTTTTTTCTCTGTGGCGACGAACGAGTGTCTGCTCAGAACAAGCCTTATAAAAGTGGAGAAATTTATACTACGCAAAATTTCCAGTACGGAAAAATCGAATTCCGCATGCTGGTAGCGACCGGCAGTGGCGTGATCTCGAACTTTTTTACGTTCAAAAATGGGTCTGAACAGGCGGGCACCTATTGGGAAGAAGTTGACGTCGAAGTCTTCGGGAAAAACGGAGCGCATTCCTGGCAGTCAAATATTATTACTGGGCAAGACAATGCCAATCTGACTCATTCGGAACAGGTGCATCAACAGAACGGATTGGGCCAGGAATACCACACTTACTCAGTCCAGTGGAAACCCAACTCAATCACTTGGACGGTGGACGGCGTCACGGTCCGAACGACGACCGGCGGACAAGCGAATGACGTAGACGAACAAACATCACTACGATTCAATTTGTGGAATCCCGATATCCCTTCTTGGGTAGGGCCTTTTGATGAGAGTATTTTACCTGTCCACATGTATGTGAATTGGATTAAATTTTATCCTTGGAATGGCACTTCCTTTTCATCCACTCCGGCTTTCGAAGACGACTTTGACTTTTTCGATCGTTCGAAATGGAACAAAGCGAATTGGACGTTTGACTTGAATCAGGCCGATTTTATTCCGCAAAATGTGAACACCGAAGACGGCTATCTTGTTTTATCCTTGACCAATGCTGGAGAAACGGGATACCAAGGGACTCCGCCAGAAGATGGGCCCGCATTTCTGCTGGGCGATTGCAATCAAGACGGCGTCGTCGGTTTCTTGGATATCGCTCGGTTTATTGAAGTCCTGATGACCGGGGATGCCGACCTTTTGGAAGCCGATTGCAATCAAGACCGTAGTGTCAATTTTCTGGACATCTCACCGTTCATCGCAATCCTGACCGGCAACTAAGATCCTACATCGTTACCAATTTGCCGATGACGCTTTTAATTACTCGGGAGTTGCTTAGATGGTTCGTTTGCTGATCTCTCTCATCATTTGTGGCAGCCTCTTCACGAGCCAGGCGTTCGCGCAACAGCCAAACGTGCTGTTGGTGATTGCTGATGACCTCGGATCGGATTCGTTAAATCTGTTTTTGGGTAACAGCGGTCCTCCGACCCCGACGCTGGATTCACTCGCCAGTGCCGGTGTTCGATTTACCAATTGCTGGGGCAGCCCCACGTGTTCACCCGCACGCGCCCAAATCCTTACCGGCCGATACGGTTTTCGGACGGGAGTGGGAACCGTCGGGTCAGTGCCGTCGGTCGACGAAGGCACGGTCGCTCAAGCCTTCAAAGCGGCCGGCTATGCAACGGGCTGCTTGGGCAAGTGGCACTTGGCGAATCAGACCAATGGAAATCGTAGCAACCCCAACCTGATGGGATTTGATCACTATGCCGGCAGCTTGGGCGGCGGCGTGACAGACTACTTTTCGTGGACAAAAGTTGAAAACGGCACTGTTGCCAATGGGCCAAACAGCCCCAACACGAATTATGTCACAAGTGAAACGGCCAGTGACGCCTCGGCTTGGATTCAGCAACAGGGAAACAATCCGTGGTTTTGCTGGGTGGCTTTCAACGCACCGCACACGCCTTTGCATCTTCCGCCGGCCACCTTGCATAGTTCGACCTTGTCAGGAAGCGGCGCTGATATTTCAGCCAATCCGCGCGATTACTATCTGGCGATGGTGGAAGCAATGGACACCGAAATCGGTCGGATGCTAAGTGCGATGGATCCGGCCGTGCGCGACAACACGGTCGTTGTATTTGTGGGCGACAACGGAACTCCGTCCAGTGTTACCCCAACCCCGAGAGTTCATCGTGGTTCAAAAGGAACGCTGTTCGAGGGAGGCGTCAACATTCCGTGCTTGGTCAGCGGTGCAAGTGTCGCGGCGCCCGGTCGGACACACGATGGTTTGGTTTCGTTGGTAGACGTCTTTGCGACGCTGCTAGATTTGGCGGGGCTTGATGCGAGCGTCATTCCCGCGGGCGCGGCGTCAGACTCACGTTCGTTTGCTCCCTATGTGAGCAATCCAAACGCAGCCGTCATCCACACCTGCCAGTTTTCTGAACAGTTTTCCGAACCTAGTTCAACCCCAGGAAATAACGAGGGGAAAACGGTGAAGGTGGGGCAATGGAAGCTGATCCGATTCGATGATGGAGACGAAAGTTTATACAACCTCCCCAACGAAAGCACGAATCTGGCCGACGGTTCTCTCACGGCGGAGCAGCAAACAAACTACGACGCGTTGAACTCGAAGTTGGACGATATTTTGGCGACTGTTTTACTTGGCGATGTCAACCTTGATGGAGTGGTCAGTTTCTTAGATGTATCGCCATTTATTGAAGTGCTGGCCACTACAGGTGATCAACGCGAGGCGGACTGCAACGAGGATGGAATCGTTAACTTTTTCGACATTGCGTTTTTCATCTCAATACTGTCCCAACAATAGAGATGTTGGCTCGGTGGCCAGATCTTGCGTTTTGAGTTGACCATAGGCCACGCCGTTTCAAAACAGCTAAGAAAGCGGCTGCGAAAACAGCTACGTCTTGGAACCCGATAGGCATCACCGATCGGACTGGAACCAGCACACGAGCTTTGGGGGCGTTTTAGCGGCCGACCAGTTTCGTCTTCAGTCCCGCATCGACGGGGTTGTTTCCCAACCAGATGCCGAACAGGGCTTGTTTGAAAGCCACGCCGGGGACGGTGCCCTGGATCGCTCCATTTTTCTCCACGGTGACGCCCGTCTGGGGAGCGTACCGAAGCACGAAAACGTCATTCAATTTTACCGGAGCTGCAAAACAAGCGCGGAACTGTTGGATCTCGGCGGCGATGGCGGACGTGTTTCCTCCGGTGGCAGCTTGAAAACCTTCCTGCAGTCCTGTGACTAATTTCTCTTGGCTGACGAATTTCGAAGTGATCTTGATCCGAAAGGCCATCGGTTCATCGGCACCGATGATGGCGGTTGCGTCGTTGCTTTTGTTTTGCAGGTAGAGGGATCCTTCGTAGAGCGCGAGGAACATCTTGCTGCGTTGCCCGAATCCGTTTTTAACTAACGTGGTGTTGGCGACATTGAGTGTCGCTGGGCCGCCGGTATCAGCCGATACGACGCTGCCGCAAAAAGTTCCAACGCTCAAAAGAATTAAACTGGCAAACACGATCGCTTTCATGACGACTCCGTAAAATTTGATTCACATCAGAAACCACATCACTTCTAATACTGGTACTCGCAGAATGTTGATTTTTCGTCAATAGATTTTTCGTCAATAGATTTTTCTCAATAGCTCAGGACCGATCGCTTTGAAGGCTGTTGAACGAAAAGGCATCTGCGGAACCTCTCACGATCACTCTGTTAGCGGCAATGACCGCTTATTCGCGTTCTTTTGGTGCCCCCACGCCATGACCGCGTCAAAAACGTAACCGCCAATGGACGCCAATAAGCACCGATACAAGATTGTGCATGCATGTGCCTTTGGCAAATTTCCAGATGGAAATGCGTTTTGTGCCTTCAAGATCGCGCTGGTAGCACCTTCCTCGTTCGATGATCGACTCGACAAATACGAGCTTGCCCATCGGCGCCTGCGGCCGGTTTTATGGAAACCAACCAATAAGGATCCGTGGGCACATTGGCCTCCACCATCGCGTGAAGGGTGTCGGGATCGTGCACACCGTTCTGGCTGTATAAATTTGCGTGGAACTCTTTTTCGCGTTGGATTTTTGCGCGGTCAAAGAATACGGCGGAGCATTTTTGTCCTGGCTTCACGTCCCCGAGATGTTCGATGACGATCATGATGGCCGCCTTGTTATCTAGTTCTCGATTTGCCATTTTATTCTCTGTAATTGGGCTGGGATGCCTCAGGAAGCACGCAAAGTTTACTGTTTCTAACACGTCAAAAGAACGGGGCTCGAAATCACACCCCATTCCAGATCGAAGCTCCAAGAAATTCACTCGGGCAAAAAAATCGGCCCATGCCCCCTGCCCTCGGTGCTAAAATGAGTCGTTCCGCAAAACACTTGATTAAACACAAGGCATCCAGATATGAGACGGCAAACTCTAGCATTGTGTATCGGCTTGGTGATCTTTTTTGTCTGCGTTGTTGTGCTGCCGCCAACGGTTGGATGGGGGCAGGATTCGCCAAGCGTTCTGTTTGTGCGCGGCGCTGATCGGAGTGGAGGATTTTTAGAGGCCAACAATGACGCCGATCGCACCGAGCATCTTGCCGACATCAATAACGCCTCCACCGCCGGCGGGAATCATGGCTGGAATGCGCTGAGGCGAGTGTTGGAGGGGGCGGGCTTTATCGTCAGCCAAATCGTTGAACCGCTGGAGGCCGGTGCCCCGTCGGCCGGTCAGACCACGGGGCAAGGAATCGCGTTTGAGTTGCTCTCTTTGAACGAATACGACGTGGTGGTTTTTGGATCTAACAACGCCGTTTATTCCACTTCGTCAGTCGATGCGGTGGAAAACTATATTCGCGGAGGCGGCGGAGCAATTTTCATCAGCGACGCCAACTTCGGCAGCGATTGGGCGGACGCATCGAATTCCGATCAACAGTTCCTTGATCGGTTCGGATTGATCGCTCATCAGGATCAAGGGACTTACTCGATCCAGCGCAGCGCGGGCGATTTTCTGATCCCCGACCATCCGATCTTCGATGGCGTCGATCGTTTTGACGGCGAAGGCGTCACTCCAATTGAAGTCGGCACGCCGACCGCCGGGGTCAGCCTAAGCATTTTGGCGCTTTCGGAGGGACAAACGCGTTTGAATAACGGTTCCGGCGGAAACAATCGAGGCAGTTCGCGCACCTCCGGTCCTAATGATGCGGCGTTGTTATATGCCGATGTTGATCAAGGGCGCATCATCGGCCACTTCGATCGCAACACCTTCTTCAATCAAAATGGTGCCGGTACGAACATCAATCGGTTCGACAACACTCAGTTTGCGATCAATTTGTTCACGGTCGCTGCCGGCCCTCGGTTGACGGAACTGCTATTTGGCGATGTCGATCAAAATGGCTTTGTGGACTTTGGGGATATCGCGCCCTTCATCGCGGTCTTAGGTTCCGGCGATTTTCAAATTGAGGCGGATTGTGATCAAAATGGGGTGGTGAACTTTTTGGATATTTCGCCATTTATTGGTATCTTGATGAGACGGTGACCCAAGCAAAATGCACAAATGGATCGTCGCCCCGCCGACGCGGAGTTAGTCCCTCGCCAACTTTTCTGTCGAATGTAGTTTCCCGTGGCGAAAGAAACGGGGACGTAAAATCAAAGGTCGTGACGTTCTTCTCAGCAGTTTGAAAGTTGGTTCTCTCTCTAAGCCGAAAAACGCACCACCAGGGCTACGCCGGCAACCGCAATCAACGTGCCCACGAAACCGCGCGCCGAGATTCGTTGTCCATCCCAAAACCAAATCACGGGAACGGCAAACAACGGACAGGTCGAAAGCAGCGTTTGAGCAATTGCGACGTCCGAGTTTTTGTAGGCGACTTGGCACAGCCAAACGCCCATCCACGTTCCCAGCACCGTCGCAGGCAGCAGCAGCTTGATCATCTTCCACTGGAAAACGGTACGCGCAATATCCTTCAGCTTGCGTTGCCAACGGTAGAAAATGATCAGCACCACCATGCCGACAGCAATCCGATAAATGGCCGCTTCTAACCCGCTGCAATCTTGCGATCCGGCGCGCGAAAGAACGCCACCCACCGATTGGCAAAACGCGGCCGCGGTGCCGCACCAAACTCCAGCGGCAACTTTTCCGGGGAACATGTTGGGCGCTTCCTTGGCGGCGGCGCGATCGGTCAGAACGATGATCAACCCCGCCACCGTCAGCAAAATTCCCGCCACAACAATAATCAGCAATTGTTCACGCAGAAAAACCAAACCCAACACGACAGAGAAAATGGGGCTGGTCGTCGCCATCATCAAAGCGATCCGTGGCCCGAGGATTTGGAGGCTGCGTAGGAAAAGCGTGTCACCGATGGCAACGCCAACCAACCCGCTGGCGATCAGTAATCCAATCGAAGAAGCCGAAGCGGTAAACGCGGCGGCGTGAGTGACCACGGTCAGCACACCCAAGTGCAACAACATCAACGCCAGGCCGATGACGTTCTTACTAAGGTTCATCGCGCCGGCAGATAGTTTGATGTCTCGCCAGAGAAGGCTGGAGACTGACCACATCAATGCCGCGGTCAGTGCCGCAACTTCGCCGATTCCAAACATAGATTCTCCACCCAACACGGGTGTTCGCCTTTGATCAATGAGTCAATACAGATGAGAAGCCCAGTTCGTCTTGCGCCGGAGCAGAAACGGTCAATTACCAGCCAATTATTAGCCAGTTGTCAGCCAACTATCGGATGGCTCCGTCGCGGCGGGCACGGTTTGGCTGATTTCTGGGAACCGGGATTTGAGGCATCGGATTTTCCGGCACCGTTAAAGTGGGCCGTTGAATGCTCCTGCTGACTCGATTCGATTGAGGCAACTCACCGACGACCACTTCTTTTTGCATCTCTTGGCCGTTGCGAATCAGCACGACTTCCACCGAACTATTCGGCTCTGCCATTTCCGCTAATTGGTACAGCGTGTTGTAACGGCGGATCGCTTTTCCATTCCAAGATCGGATCACGTCCCCGCCACGAATCCCCGCAAGGTCCGCTGGCGAATTGGACATCACGCCTTCTAGTAACGCTCCATCAAGATCCGGCAATGCCCAGTTGGCCGCCAACCGATGGCTGACTTCTCTCGGATGAACGCCAAGGTAGCCGCGGATGACTTTCCCCTTTTCAATCAACTGTCGGTAAACAAACTGAGCGGTGGAACTTGGCACGGCAAAACTGATGCCCTGAAAACTCTCTCCGTAAATGGAGGTGTTGATGCCGATCACGTCACCGTTGGCATCCACCAAAGGCCCGCCGCTGTTACCGGGGTTCACGGCGGCGTCGGTCTGCAGAAGATTTTGCTTCCGTGTTTTGTCCCCCGGGCGGTCTTTGCCACTGAGAATTCCAGAGGTCACCGTTTGTTCGTAACGATAAGGACTGCCGATCGCCCACACGATGGAACCCACGCTTGCTTCGTCACTGTCTCCCCATTTGGCGGGGACCAAACTGTGGGCGTCGATTTTCAGAACCGCAAGATCGCTGAAGAGGTCAATGCCGACCAGTTTCGCCGTGTACCGACTGCGGTCGTGAAGCTGCACTTGGCAAGAAGACGCGTCCTCTAAAACGTGCGCGTTGGTGATGATATAGCCCTCCGAAGACATGATCACACCTGACCCAAACCCTGTCAGGTGGCTTCCGGGGCTTCCGCCGCTAATTTCTTTGACTGCGTTGATGCTGACGACGCTGGGACGAACCTTGTGGGCGACCAATTGAAAGGCCTTGGAGACTTTCTCCAGCGGTTGCTCCTCGAGCAAATGGACGGCACTTTCGTATTCAGCGCGGACCTTGCCACGGGTGGCCGCAAAATTATATTCCTCCACCAGCCGAGGCCCGATCAACCATGCCGCCAACAGCAACACCGTCGAGGTGAACAATGTGTATGCCGGCCAAAGTGAACCGGCACTGTTGGACTGGAGGTTTTGTTTGAGAATTTCATTCTCCACCTGTCTCCGCATGAGCTCCTGATCGTGGCCCGACAATGGCTTCGAATCGCCAGCACGGGCATCCGCAGAATGGCCAACGGCCTCGGAATTATTCAAAGCAGGAACCGTAATTGGCGTCGCCGCAGAAGTTACCGGATCGAGCGTCTTTTCTGGCGTACTGAGGGTGGCTGCTTTTGGGGCAACCAGGTCCGCGCGGCGATGAGTCGGCAGTAATTTCGAGGATTGCGATACGTCCTCGTTCGATTTACTTGCCAGTGAATCGGCGGAAAGCGGTTTGAAATTTGATGGATCGATCGCCATAAATAACCCAAGAGGAACTCAAATATATTTTCCATTGTAACCGATTATTAGACTCCCCACTTCCAAATATCATTCAAATCAAAATCCTCTAGAGCCATGATTTGAACAAGATTTTCTCTGGGAATTCCAAAGTTGGGCCAAAACTGGCACGGGCTTGCACCCAATGATATCACTCCCCTGTTCCAATTCGACGGTGCGATTAGCCGCAGCGGAGCAGGCCACGACGCCACGAGCCTCGGACCTCCATCGAGAGCCCTGCACCTCGATCGAGGGGGCCGTTGAGTAGGGCCATCGGACTGCCGGACACGTGGCGATATTTCCCCACTTTCAATTGCAACGCCGCGTTCGCCCAGTTCGAGAGCCGCGTTTACGCAACATGCATTGACAAAGCCGTTGAGAACCACTGAAATTCCGCGCCCCGTGCTCGCAGCCTCAATTGGCTCAGTGGTATATAATTGCCACGACACCATTGCCGCTGATTTTTACCGCCATCGAAAGAACTAAATTGCGACCAACCACCCTCACCGCTCTGTTGCTGATCCTGTTCCTGTCCGGCAGTCTGTGGTTGCCTGCCAGCTCTTTGTATGCCCAAGACAAACAGGCCACGGCCGAAGACGCTTTGACGATGCTGGGCACCTTGAAATCAAAAAAGATCTCCGAAAGCAGCGGACTCGCGCGATCCAATTTCTTCGAAGACGCGTGGTGGACAATGAACGATTCGGGACATGGGGCAGATGTATTCATGTTTGGCGATCAGGGCAAAACACTGGCCGCCTGTGAACTCAAAGGAGCAAAAAATAGAGACTGGGAGGCGATGTCCAGTTTCCAGCGCGGCGGTAAACACTACATCTTGGTCGCCGACGTCGGCGACAATATCGCGCGGCGAGAACGTTGCCAGTTATACATTTTCGAAGAACCAAAATTCAAACCGAAAAAGAAAAAATCGTACTCGAAAAAATTGAAGTCACGCCGGTTCGAGTTCCGCTACGAAGACGGCCCGAGAAACTGCGAGGCCGTCGCATGTGATCCCGACGGCCAGTCCGTGTTTCTAATCGAAAAGATCTTTCTGGAGACCAACAAACGCAGCCAACCGGGAATCTACCAATTGAAGCTGCCGTTCAATGGTGAAGATGCCAAGGCCCAAGAGAATCCCGAAGCCGAAGCCGGAACCGAAGCCACCGCGGACACTCTGCTGGTCGCCAAACGGATCGGGGCCTTTCCCTTTCGCGGCGTCACGGGGATGTCCATTTCTCCCAACGGTAAACGTCTGGCGATCCGGAATTACCTCAGCGCACATCTTTTCGAACGTGTTGCCGTCGAAGGGAAATTGCCAACTTGGGAGCAAGTCTTCCGCGACTCAAAACCAAAATCAGTGCCCATGCCGCTGCAAGTGCAAGGGGAAGCCATTTGTTTTACGCGCGATAACGAACACTTGGTGGTGACCAGCGAAACGGCGCGACAAACAATCTGGAAGGTGCGCGTTGCGGCCCAGCAATCATCACCCGAGGACTGACACCCACAAAACGGCTCCCAAGTGCTCAAGTGCCCAAGTGCGGTAGAATCATCCGCGGGCCCTCTCAAAATCACCGAAGCTCAATAGGATATTGCCATGGAAGAACTTCTCCCCCACCTCAATTGGCTTGACGATCGGCAAGATGAAATGCTTGCGGCGATCATCGAACTGTGCAATATAAATTCCAACACGGCCAATTTAGCCGGGCTGGCACTGGTCAAAGAAAAATTGGTCAGCCACTTTGAGTCTTTAAATGGCGATGTTGAACTTATCGACACCCAACCGATGACGTCCATCGACGACGACGGTTGTGCCTCGAAGCAGCCCCTGGGCGAGCTGATACACATCCAAAAATATCCCGATGCCACCAAGAAAGTCATGCTGTGCATTCACATGGATACCGTCTACTCGCAAGACGACGAATTCCAAACGTGCCAGATGACGGACGGCGGACAACTCAACGGTCCCGGCGTTGCCGATGCCAAGGGCGGTCTGATCGTGATGCTCTACGCGCTTAAAACGCTCGAACAAAGTCCGCTGGCCGGAAAAATAGGTTGGGAAGTCATCATCAATCCAGATGAAGAAATTGGGTCCCCCGGCAGTGAATCCTTTATCCGTTCGCGGGCGCCGCTTTGCGATTTCGGTTTGTTATTTGAACCCGCGCTGCCCGGCGGTCACATGGTGTCCGACCGAAAGGGATCAGGCAATTTCACGTTTATCGTGCGCGGCAAGTCGGCTCATTCGGGACGCGACTTCGCGGCAGGCAGAAACGCCATCACCGCGCTGGCAAGATTGCTGGACGAAATTGACCGATTGAACGGCGAACCCGAAGTGATCTTCAACGTCGGTCGCATCAGCGGAGGTGGGGCGCTGAACATGGTTCCCGATCTGGCGGTGGGGCGAGTCAACGTGCGCGTTAAGGATCTCGAAGAACAAAACGGCGTTGAAATTGATTTTGAAGACCTCGTCCAAAAATACAATCAACTCGATGGCATCTCAGTCGAAATGCACGGGCGGTTCACCTCCCCGCCAAAACCAACCGACACGGCGGCAGAAAAGGTTCAGCAGAGGATCTCCAGTTGCGGAGCCGCGCTGGGTATCTCGTTTGAATTCAAAGGCACCGGCGGCGCCAGCGACGGCAACAAATTTGCCGACGCCGGTTTGCCCAACGTCGATACCATGGGACCTTGCGGAGGAAACATTCACAGCAGCAACGAATTTCTGATCCCTGAAAGCCTTGTCCCAAGAGCGCAGTTGGCTGCTTTGACATTGTTGAGCTTCGCCGCAGAAGACTGATGCAACTTCGCCGCGGCGAATTACGCTCTCATCAATCAGACGCTGTTTCACCAGCGCTTCGACGTTCGGCCTTTTGATAGTTCAGGTACATTTTCCACACCACAATGGCCTTGAACATCATGGCGGTAAAGGCTCCAACGACGAAACTTGCCCCCGCTGTGTGGAGTGTTGGCTGAGCGAATGAAAGGTTCGTTCCGATCGTGGCCACCAGCCCAATGGCAGCGGCGTAAAAGCAGTAGATCGGTTTGTCCGCCGCCAGCAGGCAGCACGTCAGCAGGAAACTGACTCCGAAACAGGGCATCGCTAAGCTCAAGAGAAATGTGACCGTGTTTCTCCCGCCACTGGTTGCCGCAAAATAGTCCGCGTACTTTTGCCCGAAAGCAAACGTGGTCAGCGATTGACCCACGAAAAACAACAACGCCGAAAACGCAATTAACACCAACACGACAAACGCGCCATAGGACAATAGGATGGAGAACATCCCTTGCCAGCCCTTGTCATTGAATTCACGAGCCACACTGGGCGCGAAAATACTGGACACCCCCAACAAAAATGGATTCGCTAAAAAAACAATCGTTAAACAGGCCGAATAAACTCCGGCGGTAACCTCACCCACGCTGGAGATTAAAAACCATTGGGAAAAGAACAGCATCGCCACGGAGCAAATGTTTTCGCCCGCGATCCATTTCCCATATCTAAAATTGTCGACCACCTGTTGCCTGACGCCTACCAGTTCGACCGCAAACGATTTTCTGAAGTAGATCCACCAACCTATAAGGCAAATGAAATTTGCGACAATCGTAATGCCAAACACCGTCGCCGCATTGACCTTGGCGGTGTAAATTAGCCCAGCGATCAGTACCAAAAAACTGGCGGCAAATACAATTTCCAGCATTGCCGACTTCCGTGCCTGTAGGTTCGCCAGCAGCCAGCGTTTAGAAAATTCCTTCACCGCTTGCAGCGGCATCAATGCCGTCAGCGCGATCATCGCCCATAAAAACCTTTGCCCGATTCCACCCAATGCGTATTGGTACCACGTCGCTATCGCCATGACCACCAACGTTGCCATCGAAAACAGCAGCGACAAAGACAGCATCTTTCCGGCGAATTTTTGCTCAACTGTTTTCTTCTCACGGTGGTTGAAAAAGGTCAGCGGTGTCGTCACCAGAGCTTCGTGCAGAGCCATTACCAACATTAGGATTCCAAAGGCAGCGTCGTAGTAAGCAAGCTCCGCTTCGCCGCCGTATCCAGATTCTCCCGACCCAAATCTACCGCCTACGACCATCTTCGAAAAGAATCGGGTGATGCTCAAAATCCCTTGCGCTGCCAACGCCCAAAACACCGCCCAGGGCAGACGCGCGCGGATTCTATCCACGGTGCGAATCTTCGGGCTGGCGTAGGGATTAGAAATGGCAACTTCCTAAAGCGCGTCCCCCCTTCGGCAAGGCGGACGCAAAATATACATGGACGTTTAATATAGCCACGATGCCGATTTCAAACGGTTCACAAAACTGAAATTTCGGCTGTCACCCGAAAGAACCTGCATCCTGTATCCCAGCCCAGCAAGCTCAAATTGGGAGAACCCCAAAAACCGGATTTATTGCACCTCGGCAACGTCACTCTGTCCACCTAGGTGCATCGCGAAAATATTCCAATCAAGGGCATCTATCGGCCGGTTACCCCTGCAACCCACGGTAGAAACTTCATTTTCTTGATCGTGTTTCATTTTACCGGTTGCGGTTCACGGTTGGTTTTCGACAATTTGGCCTTTGAATTTACCTCCTTAAGATCACTCGAAATAACTCCCAAAATGCCTGCACCAGAAATTAAACGAGCCCTCATTAGCGTCAGTGACAAAACTGGTGTCGTCGAATTTGCAAAATCGTTGGTCGAATCGGGCGTTGAAATTTACAGCACCGGCGGAACCCGCAAACACTTAAACGACGCCGGCATTGCTGTCGTTGACGTTGCAGACTACACGGGGTTCCCTGAGATGATGGACGGGCGAGTCAAAACGCTGCATCCAAAAATCTTTGCGGGGATCTTGTGCCGCCACGATCTGGATTCTGATAGAAAATCATTGGCCGACCACGACATCAAAACTTTCGAGTTGGTCGTCGTCAATCTTTATCCCTTTGCCGCTACGATCGCCAAAGAAGGCATCACAGAGGCCGAAGCGATCGAACAGATTGACATCGGTGGCCCCAGTCTTGTCCGCGCCGCAGCGAAGAACAACAAATTCGTCTCCGTGGTAACCGCGCCTGCCCAATATGACGACGTGATCGGCGAATTGAAGACCGCTAAGTCGACCTCCGACGGTCTGCGTCGCCGCCTGATGGCCGAAGCGTTCCAACACACCGCCGCCTATGACGCGACCATCGCCGACTACTTCGCCGCCGGCGAAGAAGAAGCCTGTGCGCCCTCTATCAGTATTAATCTGAAACGCGAAGCCGTTCTCCGATATGGGGAAAACAGCCATCAACAGGCGGCTTTATACAGTTCTAAAAAGGTCAACGAAGCGAACCTGATCGACGCCACACAGCTCAACGGCAAACAATTGTCCTACAACAACCTGTTGGATCTTGATGCGGCGCTGAATATGGTACGCGGGCTCCCCAACCCAGCCTGTTCGGTAATCAAGCACAACAATCCCTGCGGCGCGGGAACGGCAACAACACTGGCCGTCGCCTGTGAAAAAGGCTTCGCCGGGGATCCGGTCAGCGCCTTCGGAAGCGTGATCGGGATTAACCGTCCGGTCGACGTTGCCACGGCAGAATTTTTGTCCCAAGGAGACTTCTTCGTGGAGGCGATCGTCGCGCCGAGCTTCGACGATGAAGCGCTGGAGATTCTTAAAACAAAACCGAAATGGAAAAAGAACGTGCGTTTACTTTCGGTCGGAGATTTGAAGCCAAACCTGCCCACGTTG
This sequence comes from uncultured Pirellulaceae bacterium, assembly GCA_964408465.1. Classification (GTDB taxonomy): domain Bacteria; phylum Planctomycetota; class Planctomycetia; order Pirellulales; family Pirellulaceae; genus Mariniblastus. The sequence goes on along the minus strand of CAYOZV010000005.1, from coordinate 6,960 downwards.
GAGTACCGAAACCTACTGGGCGGCATGTTGGTGCAACAGTCTGACAACCAGCCTGATCACTATGCCGATTGGAAAACCGTCACCGACGTCCAAGTGGACGATGCGTTGATGGACGAATTGAAATTCGGCTGGCACATGGTGCGGTTCATTAAATCCAATGCGATTTGCCTGTCGAAGGATCTTGGTCTGGTCGGGGTGGGAGCCGGGCAAATGAGCCGTGTCGATTCAGTGCAGATTGCCATCCGCAAAGCGGGCCCCGAAAGTGCCGCGGGGTCGGTGCTTTCCTCGGACGCCTTTTTTCCGTTCGCCGACAGCATCCCATTGGCCGCAGCGGCGGGCGTCAAAGCCATCATTCAACCCGGTGGCAGCGTGCGTGACAAAGAAGTCATCGCCGCCTGCAATGAGCACGGAATTCCAATGGTGTTTGCTGGCAACCGGCACTTCCGCCATTAAAACCTAAACCCATTTATTGCAGCCTTCATTGCAGTCTTCATTGCAGTCTTCATTGCAGTCTCTCGCGGAGCCCAAGGCGACCCTGCCCAATGAAACGAACCGCCGCCGTCCTTGGCCCTACACCTCCATTCGTCCGCTGGGCGATTCAAAAAGATTGTGCGCTGCGTGACCTGGACGTCGAGAATCTGGCCGACCAGACCTTTCGACAGTTGCGAAACGTACGCGCACTCTCCATCGGTTATCGCGAGAACCGTGTGCTCGAAGAGATCTGCGTCCATCCGGCTCCGGTCAGCGACGCGGCATCGGTTCGCGCTTTCCACGCCGACGAAGTGTTTGATTTTTTCGGCGACGCGGCTTCCTTAGCCGAGCGCTGCGGCAACTGCCCTGCCAATTGCGATGCCAGGTTGAAGACCGACTGGGCGGGGTGCTACGGTTTGCTGCCGGTGAATTTGAATTTTACCTTTGGCCATACCGCACAGCCTCAAGTTCTTCCGTCAGACGACCTGATCGGGTTGGTCGATCAAGCATTGGCCCAAGAAAACGGCTTCTATCAGCTTTGGACAAAGAAGTGGATCGAAAAACAAACGGTCGCCAAACTGGCGTCGATCTTCCGCGACGTCGCCGCTCAGCGTCCTCAGCACGCGCGGCTGCAGCAATTTGCCGACGCCTGTGGGCGCTGTCGGGATCACGACATGCGACTGTATGTCGAACTTGTTCCCGGTGGTTTTTCTGACGGCATCCACTGGAAATTAAATCGCGCTTGCGAGAATTGTCGTTTCGAATCACCGACGCCTCGACAAAAGGGAACGCCCTGTCCGGTGTGCCTGAATCGACACCCAGATGATTATGGGAAAAAGGCAAAAGTGCTGGGGCTGAGACCCTACTTATTGCTCGAGCGTGTCCTAGGAAAAACACAAACGCAAGAATTTGTCGCGCGATACGAAAAACGTCGCGCGGCCCATCCTCGGGTGTAAGTGCGAAGTAATCAGCGTGCGAAGAAACCGCGCAGTGAATCTTTCGTCTCGAACTCCGTGTAAAGTTTTTCCAGCTCATCCAGCTGCCGATCTAACCAACCTTCGAACTCGGCGTCGGTGCGAAATGGGTTCGCCTGTTTGGTTTTAGAAGCGATCTTGGGAAGGTCGACGGTAAGATTGTCGTATCGTTGGGTATTGGTCATCACCAGTCTCACGTTTAAGTTAATGTAAGTTTGACAGGTTTTGGAAGTAGTTCTTGCTTCGGCTACTCGTTATTGAGACGCAAAAAGCGTGCCTAAGGTTACGGGAATTCCTTAAAGGTTAGACCGAAATTCAAAAATCTTAATAACTCCACGGATTTAACCGCAATTCATCCTAATCGCATTCGGAAATTAGAATTTCACATCGCTCGGTCAACAATACGGACGTTGCGAAATCGCTACAGGTTCGCCTTTTTTCGCAACACATTTGCTTGGAATTGAAACTTTGCCGGCATTTGGAAATGTCGACAATGTGCCTGATTTGATATCACAAAATAACGTTCAACCCCTGGCCAATAAATGACTGTCTCCGGTTCCGCCGCCGACGCCGATGGATACAAACTTCCACCGCAAACGATCGTCGACATCGTCAACGCGCAGCCCGAACCCAGCGTCATCGTCAGCCCCGATGGACGGGGGATGTTGCTGGTCGAATTTGATGCGATGCCCGACATCGCGGATCTGGCCAGGCCGATGGATGCGCTGGCAGGGGTGAGGATCGACCCGCTGGCCAACACACAGTTTCGTTCCAGCTACCGCAAGGGACTGTCGTACCAACCAATAGATCCTGCCACCGAAAACGGTGATCGCAAAAATGCTTCGCCGTCGATTCCTCTGAAAATCCACGCCGAGGGCGATGCTAAACCTAAAATCGGTTTCGTGAAATGGTCACACAACAGCCAGGACTTCGTGTTCACTGTTTTGACCGCAAGCGGAACAGCGCTGTATTGTGCCGATGTTGATTCTTTGACTCCCAAGTTAGTCCACCCGCGCATTTCAACGGTGCTCAACGGCCTGCAGTGGATGCCCGATGGGAAGCACCTTATCTTTTCCATCGTTCCCGAAAATCACGATCCACCGCCGCCCCCTTCATCGCCCATCGGCCCACGCATCCAGGAATCTTCTGGCGACACTTCGCCAACGCGCACTTATCAAGACCTCCTCAAGACGCCCCACGACGAGGATTTATTTGAATTTCACGCGACGACCGAAATCGTCATCACCAACACCAGCGGAGACATCCTCCAACGTTGGCCGCGCGACATGTACGCGGACGTCTCGCCGGCTCCCGACGGCGATCACATGCTGGTGACTCGACTGAAAAAACCGTTCTCTTATCTGCTGACCTATCAGCAATTTGCAATGGACGTCGATGTCTGCAGCGCCGCAGGAGATCGTATTTCGTCGATTGCGGCCATACCAGTGGCCAATAACATTCCCATCGAAGGCGTCCGAACTCAGCCCAGAATCATTCACTGGATGTCATCACGGAGCGCGTCGTTGTGCTATACGACGGCGCTCGATGGTGGTGATCCCAACCAAGCGGCTGATTTTCGCGATCAAGTTTGGACCACCGAAGCACCGTTTTCGGCAGCTCCAACACCGCTGATGAAGGTCCAGCATCGGCACTACGGAATGTCATACTTCGCTGATCCAAGCCTCATGGTCACGACCGAATATGATCGCGACCAGCGCTGGATAAGGAACCGTTTGTTCGACACCGACAAGTCACTGATCGATTCGGTTTTGATCGTCGATCGTAGCATCCGCGATAGGTATAACGATCCTGGCCGCGTCATTCAGCGCTGCGATTCACGTGGCCATTACATCGTTGATCGCCGCGACGATATCGTTTTCCGAGCCGGCGCCGGTGCCTCGGAGGGCGGGAACCGACCGTTCCTTGATCGGCAGAATTTGAAGACGCTTCAAACCGATCGCATTTGGCAGTGCGATGACCAATCGTTGGAAGCGGTCGTCAAACTGCTGCCGAGTGATTCGGCCGACCATTTGACGTGGTTGGCTTCCCACCAGACGCCAGTTTCTCCACCGAACCTAATGTTTCGTACAAACAGTCCCGCCCAAACGACCAGTGCCGCGCGACCGATCACTCATTTCGGTGACCCTACGCCACAGATACGCGGCATCAAAAAAGAGATCGTCACCTATCAACGTTCGGACGGCGTCCAATTGTCGGCTACGCTGCATTTACCGGCCGATTATCAGCCGGGCCAGCGTCTGCCATTGCTGGTGTGGGCCTATCCGCAGGAGTTCAATGACCCGTCGACCGCCGGACAGGTGTCGGGAAGTGCGCAGCGTTTTACGCGCATCGGTGGCATTTCACATTTAACGGCCGTCACCCAAGGGTACGCCGTGATGGACAATGCGACGATGCCTGTCATCGGCGATCCCGAAACAATGAACGATACTTTCATCGAACAAATCGTCGACGCGGCTCAGGCGGCGGTAGATTTCGCCGTGCAGCGCGGCGTCGCCGATCGGCAACGCACGGCGGTGGGTGGCCATAGTTATGGTGCGTTCATGACCGCCAATCTGATGGCCCACAGCACGATCTTTCAAGCCGGCATCGCGCGCAGCGGCGCCTACAATCGCACACTGACGCCGTTCGGATTTCAATCAGAGCGCCGGAGTTACTGGGACGCCAAACATATTTACAACAGTATCAGCCCGTTCATGTCCGCCGATCAGATCCAGCGGCCTCTGTTGATCATGCACGGCGAAAAAGACAATAACTCCGGCACTTTCCCCTTGCAAAGCGAACGGCTTTATCAAGCCATCAAGGGTAACGGCGGGACGGCACGATTGGTGGTGCTGCCGCATGAATCTCATGGCTACATTGCCACACAAAGCGTCTTGCATACCCAAGCCGAGATGATTCAGTGGCTGGATCGGCATGTGAAGGGGGGGTCATAGGACAGCCGCACTGCGCTGCGGCTGAAGCGGGTGGCTTTGCGGAGGACTACCTTTTGAATGGTTCCCAAGATTTTGTGGAATGTTGGTTGCGGACGCGAGGATCTAATTCCCCGCCTAAGCAGCTGGGGACAGCGGCTTTACTATGGGAGCAGCTGGGGACAGCGGCTTTACTATGGAAGCAGCTGGGGTGGGCGGTTTTACTATGGGAGGCAGCTGGGGAGGGCGATTTTGCTGTGGGAAGCTGTTGGGGAGGGCGATTTTGCTGGGGGGCATCGTTGGTGCTGCTACAGGTTTAACAGCAAGTCCGTGAAATCTTTCACGGGGTCTTCGGGGTAACGCCGGCGGATGTGCTGGCCGGCCATCATGCCGATTTCCCGCCATTGATCGCGCTGCTGCCAAGCACGCTCGAGCGCTTCGTCGACCAAATTCACCGTCGCGCTTTCGGCGATGAAACCCGAAACATTATCATCGATCAGTTCCGCGTTGCGGCCCAGATTGGTAGTGATCGGCATTCGATTACACAACATCGACTCGGTGACGATCAGCGGCGCACCTTCGTATCGCGAAGGCAACAACAGACCATGATTTTCTTTCCAAATTTCTTGCACGTCATTCTTGAAGCCTCGGTAATGAAGTCTCTCCTGCAAGCCATGCATTGAAATCAGATCTTTTAACTGCTGCATATTGCCTTGGTCGTGGCCGTAAAAATTCACTTCCAAATTACGCGATCGCCAACGATCGTGCTTCATCACATCCACCACGATGTCCTGGCCCTTTGATTGGAAGTGGATTCTCCCCACCACCGCTAACTTGAACCCGTCCGCCGTCGATGGATACTCGGGATCGGCATGGTAATCCATCGCAAACGGATTCGAGATGATCTCCGCATTGTCCAAACGCATGGCAAGATTGTTTTCCAGTTTGTCTTGGTTCTCTTTGGAAACAAAATAAACTTTAGCCGCGTTGCGATACCAACGCCGATGATCTTCCAACCGATTCTTGGTGATGAAGAAAAAACTGCTGGCGCACTGAAGGTTAATCGCGTAGGGAATCCCGGCCTCGTGGCAGCGATCGGCGGGGTAAATTTGATCCGAGTGATAGCCCAGCGTAAACAGCACGGCGTCGGGACGTTCGCGCTCAAACCAGCGATCATTGTCGCGACCGGCGGGACGCTTCATCATTCGATTGAATCCCTCCATCCGCGCCTTCATCCCCACCAACGGTTGGTCGCGGAAGAACACTTTGCCGCCCTGGTCTTGAATCTCTTGCAATTGCGTTGCGGTGTGAGGCCAGTATTTGTAATTGACGGTCACCTCATGGCCCTCGCGCTGCATGCGTTGGGCCACCAAGTACCACAACACTTCACTTCCGCCCCACGGCATCCCGCTCATGCAGGAATAGAATCCAAACTTCATGCGGGTTCCTCCGACATCAACATGTCGCCGCAAATGACTTCGTCACTGCTCGAAGGCAAACCGCGATTGGCGATGCTAGTGTGTGAAGGTGAATCGGTCGCGATAGCGGTCTCCTCGATGGCAGGTTCTTTATCTTCGGGGACCTGCGTTTGGCCGGCCATTAAATAGTTTTCCACTGCGAACTCGTAAATTTTCTTGGGCAGCGGATAGTCATGGTAAAATTGCTCGCGCAAATGATTGGGCACGTTTTCATCATACTCAGACGCGTTGCTTACCGGCAGCGGTATCGTGGGCTTGCCCAGCACCGCGGCCAACCGGTCGATCGAATTCTGTAGGTCTTCGTAGACGCCGATGTAAACGAACTGCGATGAAAGCTGCTGCCGATAATTGGCCAACGTCAGGTTCTGGGGAAGATGACTGAACAACCAGTAAGGATAAGTGCTCAAATAGGATTCAATGTTAGGGTACTTCTCAGAGATATCCACTGGCCGGCCGCGGAACCAGAATTTTCCCTTTCGACTGCGCCCTTTGACAAAAAAGTACATCGACACCATCAAATCAAAAGGGTCACGCAAAATGGTGATGTACTGATCCACTTCCGGGTAAAAATATGGCAGCCCAAAACCGTGGCCGTGATGAAAATGAGACTGGATGCATCGCACGTCGGCCAGCCAACCCCCCGCGCTGTCTTGCGTTGGCAACTTTTGCATTCCGAACTGGGAATTTTGCTGCTGATTGACCTTGTGATAGCCATCGCCAAACCACTCCGACAGCACGTGCCTCATGCTGGTTCCTGCACACTTGGGGATGTGTGTGTAGAGGATTGGTTTTTGGGGATCGTAAATCCTCATGGTAAATGAATCTTTTTTCATGCGACAATTCGGTAGAAGAACGCTTCGATTATCCGTTACCCTGTTGTTTTTTAATAGTAGTCTTTGCCGCCGCGAAAACACGCACTCACCCCAAGCCCAAGGCGACCATACGCCCCGCGCTCAATGGCACTCACTTTAACGATTTTCGCGCCTCAACCTGACTTCGAAGCGGCTTGCTGCGGGTATGCTGTGGGTAGGTTGGGGCTCTTCGCCCGACCGAAACGGAAGGGCGATTCGGCTAAGCGCCAAATCTACGGTTCGTGTTCGACGCGTC
>CAYOZV010000004.1:47185-50812 GCA_964408465.1 uncultured Pirellulaceae bacterium | reverse complement strand
TTTTGGGCCGTTCGAATAATGAGACCGGTGTTCATTCTATGGCTGTTTACGGGCGCAGTTTAACGACAAGCCGGCAGGCGACCGTGTTTGGCTCGGCCTAAACACCGACGCCTGCCGGCTAATCGTTAAACTGAGATGGCTTTCACCGAATCAAATCAGTTCGCTAAACCTGTGCGCTAAACGCGCTACCGTTAAACGAGCGATTGAAGGGGGAAAATACTCGCTACCCTTGGAACAATAGCGCAAAATTTGGCAGGCCTCCAATTCTTGGATCTGACAAATGGAGATAGATCAGCAGCATCGCTTGAAACGCGACAACCCCTCCGGTGACCACTAACGTTCCTGAGTATCTGAGGTGATGAATAAGCGACAGCACACTGATCACCACCAGCGTTCCAGCCATCTTCCCAGCAATAAAATATGACAGGCTATCAGGGTCCATTTTGATTAGCCTCGTGCAGATGGGATTCTTCTCCATCGCCAAGATATTGGGTTCGATTACGACCAAATAGGTGTCATAGATCGAAACGATACCGATGAACAGGCATCCGAGAATCATCAACATACGATGGTTCGTAAAAACACTTCGTAACAATCGGCCGGTGTCAAACGTTTTTCGTTTTTCAAAATTTAGCGCTACCGTATCCATGGTTTAATCTCCCCAAGCGTGGTGAAAAATGCGCATTGCAAACCGCTGCGCGAATCTATCTACAGCAGATTGTGATTGCATCGCCTGTGCCAATTTTAGGCCGCGCAATTTGGGGAATTCAATTCTCCTAACCCTCCGTTTAGTGGCTGACTGTTGCGGGGAATTTCTGAATTTTGAAAATGGTGGCGTGAATTGATCATTTGGCTCGCAACTTACCTCGGTGACTTTCAACCGCCTAAGGGCACGTTACTTGCCAAAATAATCGGTGGTCGGGTCGGGATTTTGCGATCAGTGCAAAACGGGGCTAAAATGCTATCATGGGGCGGATCCACCTTTGCTTAAACGATGGGCAAACGCTTCTTTTTCTATATTTTTCACGATTCCTACTGCGGATGATGCTCGCCAATGAATGACCCTGCCCCCAACGTTGCTGACGACGTCCGCATCTCAAAGTCGACCGACCTGCGTTGGCAGTGTGAACCGTCGATGTTTGATTTTGAAACGACTGCCGACATTGATCCCTCGGTCGGCGTGTTGGGGCAACCAACCGCCAAAGAGGCTTTAGAGTTCGGCATTCAATGCATGTCGCCGGGACAGAACATCTTTGTTCGGGGACCGCGCGGGACGGGGCGCATCCGGATGGTGAGACATCTTCTGGAGACGCTCAAACCGCAAACCGACAAATTGAAAGATCGTTGTTACGTTCACAATTTCGATCGTCCTGATCGTCCGCGTTTGATCACGCTCAAGGCCGGTCAGGCGCCCAAGTTTCGCGCCGCGATGCAGGCCTTGGGTGAGTACGTCAACGAAGGTCTTTCCGAAGCACTCGACGGCGAGCCGTATCTTTCGCAGCGTCAGTCGATCCAAGAACGGGTGCAAAATGAGATGCGAGCCCTGAGCAAGCCATTGGAAAAAGATTTGGCCGAAGCGGGGATGACGTTGGTGACGCCAAACCAAGGTAGCATGCTGCAAGCGTCTATTTTTCCTCTGGTCGAAGGGGAGCCCGTGCCGCATGAACAATTTCGATTACTGTTAGCTCAGGAGAAGATAACCCAAGAACAATTTGATGCCTATGAAGATCAGTTGCCAAAGTTTCAAAAGCAACTGCAGGAGGTGTCTCGGAAAATCAATGAAATTTTTCGCGATGCAGGACGCGCGATGAAAACGCTGATCCAAACCGGGGCGCGGAAACTACTTTCCAATCACATCGACGACATCAACCAAGCCTTTGACCAACCTCAGGTCAAACAACATGTCGAACAGATTGTTGAAGACCTAACTGAGAATCGGCTTCAGTCAGACGAAGAGAGCCAGCCCGATTTTAAGGAACTCTATGGCGTGAACATCGTTTTGACTCACACCGATAAAGTGAATCGACCCAAGATCGAGGAATCGACGCCCAATCTGATCAATTTGTTGGGTACCGTTGAACCCCGATGGCAATCAGACGGGCGGCCAACTTCTGATTTTCGCGGCGTGCGAGGCGGAGCGCTGTTGCAGGCGGACGAGGGCTATTTGATTTTAGATGCCAATGATCTGATGTCCGAACCGGGGGCCTACCGCGCGATGATGCGGACGCTGCGGACGGGGTTGCTTGAGATTGTGCCTCCCGAGGTGGGGTTGATGAGGCAGCAGATCGTCACCCAACCCGAACCCATTAAGGTCAACGTGCGGGTCGTGCTGATTGGCGACGCGAGTACGTTTTACCATTTAGACTACGCCGATCCGGACTTTCGGGAACTGTTTAAGGTGCTGGCAGATTTTGACACCGAAATAGCGCGTGACAAAAACGGAATCAATCAGTACGCCAGCGTTTTGGCTCAATTGTGCGTGGATGAGTCGCTGTGCTGTTTCCACCGTTCGGCGGTTGCGGCAATCGCGGAGCATGGTGCTCGTATCGTGGCGCGCCCCAATAAATTGACTTCCAAATTTGGCCGCATCGCCGACATCGCGCGCGAGGCCTGCTTCGTTGCCGCCGGCAAAACGGTAATGGCCCAAGACGTCAAAACCGCCGTGAAGAGGACTAAGGCTCGCGCCAGTTTACCCTCGCGCAAATTTCAAGAGATGCTCGAGAGTGGCATGATTATCGTTGAAACCAAGGGCGCTGTCGTCGGGCAGATCAACGGCCTGGCGGTGATGCGGTCGGGCCCACTCACCTACGGATTTCCAGCGCGGATCACGACGACCATCAGCCCCGGAAGCGCCGGTTTGATTAACATTGAAGGCCAGGCCAGCATGTCAGGGTCGATTCACACCAAGGGATTTCAGATTCTCGGCGGGCTGCTTCGCCATCTGATTGCGCCTGAACACCCTTTAGCCTTCAGCGCGTCGATCGCGTTTGAGCAGAGCTACGGTGGCATCGACGGAGATTCAGCATCGGGCGCCGAAATTGTATGCCTGCTGAGCGCGTTGACGGGAATTCCAATCAAGCAAACGATGGCGATGACCGGTGCGATCGATCAGCACGGGCATGTTGAGGCGATTGGTGGCGTCAATGAAAAAATCGAAGGCTTCTTTGATGCCTGCGAACACTTTGGTTTAACGGGCGATCAAGGCGTCGTGATCCCGCGCGCCAATGCGGGGGATCTGATGCTTCGGGCGGATGTTGTCGAGGCCTGCATGGAAAACAAATTTCATGTTTACGCCGTCGATCGAATCGAACAGGCAATTGAGCTGATGACGGGTGCGGAGGCGGGCGTCACGGATTCGCGCGGGGATTATCCAGCGGGTTCCGTCTTACAAATCGCGGTGGAAAAGGCGAAAGATTTTTGGCGAATGTCACTGTCGAGCCCAGAGAAATTGGTCGGATTGATCGAAGCCGCCAATGACGACTCAAGCCAAGCCAATCGCAAGGACGAGGATCAAATCGCGTAGCAGGCAGGGTTGCCCGGTTCGTTTCCGCGTTGACTGAGCGGCAGGGCGTTAGCCCAATGGCACTCACTTTAGATGGGGGACGGGTCGAACACGAACCGTAGATT
>CAYOZV010000004.1:33570-47175 GCA_964408465.1 uncultured Pirellulaceae bacterium | reverse complement strand
ATTTGGCTCTTAGCCGAATCGCCCGTTTCGGTCGGCTAAGAGCCCAACCTACCCGAAGCAAGCCGCTTCGAAGTTGGGTTGAGGTGCAAAAGTCGTTAAAGTGAGTGCCATTGGACGCTAGCCGCCGGTTTGTTTCGCCGAGCCTTTGCCCGTGGTTTTCTTCTTGAGGTATGCACCCGCGGCTAGCGCCTTGCGGCTCAGTTTGCCGGTGCAAAGAACTCCATTGAACAGAGTTACGGTTAAACGATTCAAAAATCAATGGTTGATGAATTGGCTTCCACAGCTGGCACCAAAGCTCGAATCTGGTTGCTGATTTTCTCGATATCAAAATCCTCTGTATCGGGAGCGACCGTCGAGTAGTAGTCCGGTTCGATGCCGAGATAGGCTTTCAGCTGGTCGGCCTTCTCAGGCTGAATGTCGGCGACCAGCCCGTCCAAATTGAAGTCTCTGTCCCAAAGAATTTGATCAGCGATCATCTCTACAAACCAGCACCAGTCGTCGACGTTCATTGAATTTGAATCTGGGGTGTCGTCCTCGTCGTTCCATTGGTTGTGTTGAAGCCAAGCCTCGACCGCGGCGGTTCGGATCGTATTATCGGGAGCCTCGCCAAGCCTTTGGAAATCGACTTCGATCTCAATCAGAGCACGTAGTTCGCAGAATACGGCGTAGATTGCCCCCTCGTTGATCGCCGTTAAAGGAACGGGCCGAACGTCTTGGCTGAGCAGCCCTTGGGCGACCTGAGAGAGCATGGCCAACTGCTGTGTGGGTTGGAGTGCGTCGAAGATCGGTACGTCAGAACGGTGGGGTTCATCGATTTCGATGCCTACTAAAATTTGGTCCAACAAATAGTGAACTAACTCGCCCACTAAATAGGCTTCTGCACCGTTAAGTGTCCGTACCCCTTCAGATGTTTCCCACACAGTTACGCTCCGTCATTGTCGTTGTCAGTTCCCGTTGACTGGCACCATTAAAATCACGGCTGCGTGAAATTACAAACGTTAATCATGAAAAAAATGACCAAGAACCGAAAACAAAATAGCTGTTTAAAGCAGGGGTGTGAAATCGGTTCAACAGACCCAATTGGGGTGTCCAAGGCAGGCGATCCGCGGACGCGTGACCGGCGATTACGGCAACTACGGCGATTGCGGCTATGGGGCGACGTGGCCAGCCACCGCCACTAATCTTTCATTTCAGCTAACACGTTTACCAGCGACGTCATCGTTGCCAGTCTCCGCCCTGCCCTGCCCTTGAATAGTGGCGGCGATAAGTCTCCGCCACAGTGCTCAACGAAAGATTCGATTGACGCATACTGATTGAGCGGATCGAAGTTGATGCCGTTAACTTCTAGGTGACCGGTGGGTTCAATTCCACAATTGTTGATCAGTTTCAAAGCGTTGTGGTTATAGACCAACAGCAGGTCGTCCTCGCCGATGAAGTTCTTCCAACGTGTTGCAAACTGCGCCGCTGAGACCGCATCCTCAAAATCGCTGGGCTGCAGGTCCATGAACTGATAGAACTTTGACGCAAGCGCGCGTCCGCCGTCAAGAAAGCATGAAAATCTATCTTCTGCGGATCTTCCACCCAACCGATGAGCACACCAGTAAACTGGCGGATCGCTGCTGCGCGTCCGTTTACGATTCAGCTCGTTCCAGCCATCGACTTCGGCGTAGTCGATAGGCGTGGCTTCTCCGAAGGCCAGTACAATGTTACCGGCCGGCTGCGTGATTGATTTGGGAACGTTCGCGTTGGGGATCTTTTTGGGTTTGATGGTCAGACCGCTGTAAACCGATTGCGGATGGTTCAGCTGTTTTTCAATCATGCAATCGAAAGCCACCATCAGCGCGTCGATGTTTTCGGTTTCGGGTTCCAGCTGCGTCAGTGCTGCCCAGACGGCCTCTAGCGTCGACAATGCCGTTGCATTGGGCTCCATGCGAATGCGATAGTTCCCCGGCTGGGTTGGAGCAAGCTTATACTTGGGTAACCTCTGCAGCGCAGCGACGTCGCGATACAAAGTTTTCGCATGGTGCCAAGTGCCGTCCAAGATGATCAGTTGGTCGGGCCGCTGTTGAGGAGAAACCTCGGTCAACAGCGTCGCATCTTTGCTTGGATATAGCAGCCCTGCGTTCTCGGAGATTGGGATTCTCATTTGAGCGAGGTCTTCGTTACGTTCGCAGATCAATTGGCCGTTGGTCAGCGTTCGATTGACGATCCGCGCGGTGTTAAATGGATGCATGCGTTCGCGCCGATGCTGAAGAATCAGAATCTCTGTTAGGTTTTGGATCGAACCGACCGCCTCGCAATAGCAAAGCTCGGGCGTACGGAAGCACTCAAAACAGCGCTCGCGAGACTCTCCCAATGGTGCTCTAGTTGGCCTCGTCTGAGCTTTCATCGGCTACTTCCAGTGGTGAGTTTCCGTCGATGATGTGCAGATCGCGCTGTGGAAACGGAATTTCAATGTCGTGTTCCTTCAGGATCTTATTAATTGCAACATTGAGGTCGTGCACGATCTGCCAACGCCGCTCAATCGTTGACACGCAGCAACGAAGCGTGAAATTCAAACTGCTATCCCCGAACTGCTCAAACGTCACCATCGGTTTGGGCTCCTGCAACAGCGCTCGATTGGTTGAGATCTCGTCAAGGACGATCTGTCGAACAAATGCAGGATCTGTACCATAAGCGACGCCGAATTTCAGCGACAAACGATTCACGACGCTGGACAACGTCCAGTTTAATAGCTTTCCTGAGATCAGATCTTTATTGGGGACGACTAATTCTTGGTTGTCCCAATTGGTGACCGTGGTGGCTCGCATCTGAATCCTTGATACGACGCCGGTCGTGCCGTCGATTGTGACAACGTCGCCCACACGGACGGGGCGTTCGAGCAAAAGAATGAGGCCTGAGACAAAATTGGCCACAATTTCCTGCAAGCCAAAACCGAGTCCAACCGAAATCGCCGCCACCAACCAGCTATAGTTAGACCACGGAATTTTTAGGTACCCCAGTGCCAAGATCGCTCCGATGACCAGCAGGATATACCGAAAGATTGATGTCACGGCGTAGCGTGCACCGGCATCCAGCGGCAGCCGCTGCAGCAGCAATAGCTCCAGCATTCCCGGCATGTTGCGGACCCCAAAATAAGTCAGTGCAAACATGATGGTGGAGAACATTACGTCGCGCAACGTGACAAATTCCGTTCGGCCGGAGACTTGAACATCCCACAACTGGATGTCATCCATGATCTTGGTCGCCGGCAAAATGTACTGCCAGATACTCAGCAATATCCCTACGGCAACGACAAGGAAAATGACGGCCGTCAGTTCGCGCGCCTGTCGCGACACATCGGTGATATCTAGGCCCGGTTCATTCTGAAGATCAATTTCGATCAACTCACTGGCCGCGCCGGCACTTGCTGCGGCGGCGACGTCTTTTTGTTCGGCCGCCAGCCGCGCTTGGTTCCGTTGGTGGACTAACTGTTCATATCTCAAGTGCCTACGGCGAACCAGCAGGAATCGCATCGCCACTGAATAAAGGATAATTACCAAAATCGCCAACGCGATCGTCTTCGCGGTGCTCTCTCCGATGCGAATGGCTGAGTAGTAGTAACCGACGATTGCAATCACGGCTAATACTAACGGGATCGCGATCGCAACAAGGTAACCCACGTAGCGCAATTTCGTGCGTGGATTTCTGCCGCCTGCTGTCGGGTCTAGGTCTGCGTACAGGGCTCCTTTGGGGTGAAAAACGCTTGCCGAAAAAATGGCGGCGATAACTAACACGACCAACAGTAAAACGCGTCCCAGACGATTCCAGGTTTCAGAATCCGAAAAACTATTCTGCTGAACAACATCTGCGGAACTGGCAATGTCGTCTGCCAAAGCGGATTCGATTTGTCCACCGTTGACTAGGTTGGTCATTGCGGAAACATTAAACGGGACATTTCCACTGGCCGCTTCACTGCCCAACATGGGTAACATCAACAGCACGACCAGTAACGGCATCACGACCGGAAGCACCCAGTCGAAGTTGCGTTTGAGTAATTTTCGTAGCGCTTCTGACCAATTAAAATGACTGTGGACTAACCCATTTTTGCGGCACGCTTGCCTGAGAAGTTCGAAGGGGAACACGATCAGGAACGTGTAGATTAATGCCCATCCTAAACTGGTGCTGAACTGCGACCCCAAAGTGTTGCGTGCCAATATGGCCCCCAAGGCCAGCAGCGGCGATAGTTTGGTTGCGGTCAGTAAAAGTGTTTGGCCCAGCGCCGATAAAGTGACGCTGAACACGCGACACCCGCGTTTGATCGCCCGCTGCCCTGTCTGGTTGAGTTCTGTAATCATCCGGTGCCGAAACAGAAAAAGCGTCACCGAGGACAAAACTAACAAGGCCGTCACTGGGAAACGGCGCAGCAAAGAGGTCCGAAGGTTCTCCCATACCGATTGCCAATTTGATGGCGACGCCAGCCGAAGCGATGCGGTGGCGATGTCTTTGACGTCAGATCTTCCCATACTTGGGGCGTTGCGGACCCACAGAATGTTTTCATCGATCAAATCCGCGTACACTCTGCTGGCGGATTGAAGTTGGAGCTGAGCCGTCTTTTTATCCACTAGTTCTTGAAACCGTTGTTCCTCAGTCTTTCTCAGTTCCGTCAGAATCGCCGTTCTGCGTTTTAGTAACTTTTTAGCATCGGCCGAAGCTCTCTGTTGAAACAATTGCTCTTGGAGAACGATCTCTGGTGGCGACTGGGAGTCGGGCGATTGCTGCTGGGTTGGCTGTGATGGTTCAATCTGTTGCTGATTTAATTTGCGCTGTGCTGTGAGTGTTGCAACGATCTCTGCGGCCGAGGATTCAATATCGGTGATGAGTTCCAGTTCATCATCCCAGCGGAAAATGGCGATCTGAGAGTTCGCAATGTCACGGCTGAGCTGATTGATGGGTGACTGTTGATGGTTGGCGTCGATTAAATGATTTCGGTTTCTTTGGAGCATGCGCCCAAAAGAATCACTTAACCCAACAACGCGAATGCGAGACTCCATTGTCTTTTGTTCACGCTCAACACGCATCGTTTCTTTTTTGATCGCCGCTGCCTGCTGAGAGAGTTTGTCAATTTCTTTGGTTAATCTCCTCAGTCGTTCGGTCAGTTTAACATTACTGGCCGCCATTTTCTTCAGAGGTTCAATTACCGAATCCTGCGTGTTCACAGCCATGGTATTGAGTCGGTTGGCCTCATCTTGGCGGCGACGGTAGATTGCCGAATCCAAGATCGCAATTTCCTTAGTCAATTGAGTCACCATTTTCCGGTCGAGCTCAACTTGAACGGTCAACAAATCGGCGGTCGCATCAAAGGATTCGGATTCGGTCTCTAAAGCCTTGATCTTCAAAGTCAGCATCTCACGTTCGGCCAGAAGCTGTGTTCGTCTGGCGCGTGTGAAGAATTCGTTGTCATTGGCGGGGGGAGTATTGAGTTGCAGTTTCACCTCCTCCAGTTGGTTTTCGGTTTTGGTCAATTGTTCTTGAATCGCTGTTTCACGCGATTGACGTAACACCGGAGATGATGTTTCGATATGTTTCAGGGTCGTCTTGCGTTTGATTTCCTTTTCCAGTTTTTGAGCTTCCAGATCCTTCAACACCGGTAATTCAGCCACAGGCGTTTCATCGTTGAACGCCAGCTTCGATTCGCCGTCGGTTCGGTTTAGCAAAGCCTCTGTCTGTTCAAGCTGTGTTGGCGCGGATTCGATCGCATTTTGAAATTGAGCCAGTAAACCCTGCAACGAGTCTGTCTCGGTAATGTGGAGCTTCGCCTTTTGGTACAGCGATTGAATTTCGTCGAAGATGGGATCGGCACTTTCAGGCAAAGCGCTGACCTCTTTCAATTCGGTCTCGATCGAATTCAACGTCACGGTTTCGGCACTGCCAACGCCTAGGGGCCGGCGTTGGAGGGTTGGAGTCGTTTGAACGGGATCTTCGGCCGAGATATTTCCGCGTTGCGGTGCGGCGGCGGTCGTCGTTGGTTGTTTTGGTTCGGTTCGCTCTGCCTGGTCTTTATTCTCGGATTGGCCCGATGGCGATGCTGGGGACGGTTCCTGCGGAGTCTGAGCGACTCTTAAAGGGGAACGTGGAACCGCGCGAAAACCTTGATCCTCATACGGCCAACCTGAGGAGGCATTTTGAGCGTGGCTGGTGTTGGGCGTTAGGAGGATCAACAAGGTGACCGCGGAGGCAAACGCAAATCGTGAGATTGATATCACAGGAGCAAACGTTCAATTGAGTGACGGGCTGAGCGCAGAAATTCTGAGCTCGGATTTTAAGCTTTTTCGAGATAACTTAATACACCGATGTTAGACCCCACCGCCGGACTCAAATCTAAACGATATGCCGAGGCGGCAGTCTCAGCGGCAGAGAATGAGTGCGGGGAGCAATACATGGGTGGATGGTTCACGCAAGCGTAGTGGATCTTGGTAAAGATCCTGAAGCTCCCCTGCCCCGCAGGATCTTTACCAAGGTCCACTACGCTATCAGGTGGCTTTCTCTATCGATCCTCGAGCTGGAAACTGGCGTGGAGATTTGGGAAATCTTGCTTCGTCGAGATCGGATTTCCTCCACGAAAAATCCTCAGATTCGGCAAAATTGACGCAAGCATGTTAGTTCGCCTGTTAGGAAGTCTTTAATTAGCCAGCACAGCTTTAGCCAAGAGCTAACCTTTTGTGCCCACTTTTATATAGGGCAAATATGCCCCTCCGGATCGCCTTTTCAAAACACTTAGGTGTTTGCTGCAACCGCTCCTCTTTTCAACACACTCTTTATTCCACTATCGATCTCGTGAATCTGAAACATTTAATAACGCGCTCGCTGCTTAAAACTGCCGAACTTCGCGCTTTTGTATCCGAGGCGGTGAAGACCGATACTCAACGCAACGATTCTCCCGCGCTCGAAGCGCTCGAGCAACGGATCATGATGAGCGCTTCGCCCATCGCGGTTGCCGCCGAAGCTGAAATGCCGCCTCAGGCCGAGGGCGCTACTGACTCAAGCGATGCTGAACAAAGCAATCAACAGACCCGCACGAATCTTGTTTTCATCGATAGCGCGGTTGATGATCTTGACCAATTGTTGAGCGACTTTTCTCAGCAATCCGATGTTGAGGTCGTCGTTTTGGATGCCAATCGTGACGGCATCGATCAGATCAGCGCAGTCCTCGCGCAGCGCAGTGCCGTCGAGTCACTGCACATTGTTTCTCACGGTTCTGAGGGCAACGTTCAACTCGGAAATACCCGGCTAAACTCCGACACCATTTCTCAATACGCAGGTGATATCGCGCGATGGAATACCGCGCTAACAACCGACGCCGATCTATTGATTTACGGTTGTGACCTTGCCGCCACTGCCGATGGACGCACGTTAGTTGAATCGGTCAGCGCCCTGACCGGTGCCGACGTTGCGGCCAGCGACGATTTAA
The DNA here is from genome assembly GCA_964408465.1 of uncultured Pirellulaceae bacterium. Classification (GTDB taxonomy): domain Bacteria; phylum Planctomycetota; class Planctomycetia; order Pirellulales; family Pirellulaceae; genus Mariniblastus. The sequence goes on along the minus strand of CAYOZV010000004.1, from coordinate 39,725 downwards.
CAGGCCACGCTTCGCTCGGCGGTGATTGGGTGTTTGAGTACACCGTTGGAGATGTCGAAGCCAGCGTGATTTTTAGCGCTGATTTGCAGGCCAGTTACCTAAGCACATTTGCGACCGTCACGGTTGATTCGACCGCCGATGTCGTCAACGGCAATATCTCTTCGATTGCGAATCTGCAAAACAATGACGGTGGGGATGGCATATCTCTGCGCGAAGCAATTCTGGCCGTGAATTCTGACCCTAGCCCAGAGACTCATACGCTGGAGTTGGTTTCAGGGACTTACTTGCTCGACAGATTTGGTGGCAGTGACGGTGCCGGTGATCTCGACATCCGTTCTGATGTCATTATCACCGGGCAGGCAGACGGAAGTACGATCATCGAAGTTGCAAATGGACTGGGCGAGCGCGTTTTTCAAATTTCGGAAGGTGAATCAACGTTTAGCAATCTAACGATTCAAGGCGGCGCGCCGAGTAGCGGCAGCGGGGGGGGAATTCTTGTAGGTGGTGGGACAACGCTGACCCTTGATCGGGTGGTTGTGACGGGTAACACCGCTGCCGAAGGTGGCGGTATTCAAAATCTCGGTAACCTTATCATTACCAATTCGACCATTTCGAATAATTCCGCAAGCCGAGACGGTGGGGCAATCGCTTCCACGGGGCCGACGTTGGATCTGGATACTGTCACCATCAGTGGAAACACCGGTCAAGACCGCGGCGGTGGAGTGTATTCCGGCAGCGGGCAGGTCACTTTCAACAACGTTACCCTTTCTGGAAATTCAGCAGCCATCGGAGGAGGCCTCTCCAACACGGGGGCCGACGTTGAAATAAGTTCAGCGACAATCACTCAGAACACGGCAACTGATCAAGGCGGTGGGATTTCTACTTTCGCCGGTTCGGTTCTCCTTGATAACACCATCATCGCTGGAAATACGTCAGGGATCGACACCGAAGTCCGCGGATCTGTTACCTCCCAAGGCAACAATATCATCGGTGATGATCCCGGCAATTCGACCGGTGGTACTGGATATCAACCCACGGATCTTTTGGACCAGACGGGGCTGTGGTTAGATCCGGTCTTGGCCAACAATGGCGGACCGGTCCAAACACACGCTTTGTTACCGGGAAGTGTGGGGATTAACCCCGCCGGCCCGAATGTCGGTGCGATCATTCCCACAGCCAATCCCGTTGCAGTGCCGGATACCCTTTTGGTCTCAACAGGGTCTACTGCTGACATAAATGGCCCCTCAGGCAGGGTTACTTTTGAAAATGAAGACGTTGGCGTGTTCGGTGACCTGACCCTAGAAGACGGTAATGGATTAGTAGTCACGACAGAGGTGACCGTTACCGATGTGATTGACTTCTCTGCATTTACAAGCGTCGATGCCAACAACGACGCTTTGCACATCGTTGGTGCGCCGATCACCCTAGGTGGGTTTGACTTGCTCGCCGGCGACGTGTTGTTCTCGACAGATACAGTAGAGACCTACACCAGTATCAACTCATTGGTCCTAGATTCGAACAACATCTACGCGTTTCGCCCCGCGATAGCCGGTGATTATTCCAGCGGAGAATTCTATCTGGTTGTTGACGCGTCTGCACTCGGGTTGGCGGGGCCTGTCAATGGGTTCAGTCTTGTTGAGACAGACACCACCGTGGGCGTCCAATCACTCAGTCGCGGTGATTTCATCTACAGCACTGAAAACTCTAGAAACATCTTCTGGTTCGATTCCAGTACCGGTTCGACGGACATTCTGATTCCAGCGGCGAGCCTTGGTGCCTTGAGCTCCGCCAACGCAATCGAACTGATTGAGTCGGACTTTCAGATCGGTGGAATCGACCTCAATAGCGGAGACGTTTTGATCTCCACTGCCGGTAGTTTTACCGTTGGTTCGAATGATTTGTTGGTGTCTGACGACGACGTGGTTCTACTGAGGGTCGCGCCAGACATGACAGCTACCGCCAGTGTGCTCTTGGACGGCAGCGACGTGTTTATGGATTCCGATGGAATTGACTCACTGGCGATCGCCGCGACAGCGGTACCTATCGGGAGTGCGAATGTTGATTTAGACGCCGACGATGACAGTGGTGTTGCCGGCAACGACTACGCGACAACCTTCACCGGCGCGCCCGTTTTGATTGCCGACAGCGATGCCGCGGTTACCAGTCCTGATTCGACCACCATTGATCGGATGTTTGTGATCATCGAAAACGCGGGCGATGCGACAGCGGAGAGCCTCTCTGTGGATACAAGTGCTTTCCCTGGCATTGACGCCGTCTATGATCCGTCCACCTCAGTCTTGCGAATTGCTGGTACTGGCAGCCTTGCCGATTATCAAGCGATTATTCGTGCGGTTCAATACAACCACAGTTCGCCGACCGCGAGCGATGTCGATCGAAGCATTGTCGTGCTCGCATACGACAGTCTTGGAAATGGATTAACTCCGGTCAGTCGTGCCACGATTAATTTTGATCTCCCCAATCCTCCCACAGTCATTTCCAGTGGTATCGAACTCAACACCGACGGTGGCAACGATGCCTATCTGATTTCGGATTCAGGAATATCACAAGACCTCTCGGCTTCGACCATCGAAGTGCGGTTCGCGGCCGAAGATGCGGACAATGGAAATGCACCGGCATTCTTCTCCTATAACACCGGTCAGGATTTATTGACGCTGTCGATTGACGCAGCGACCAATGGACTTGAAATCGACTTCGGAACTAGCGATCCGGTGATCGCAACCGAGAGAGACTATCGCGTCGAATTGCTGGACGGTGATGTGCACACGCTATCGGTGACCTGGGACAACCAAAACGGCGATTGGTCGGTTTATATTGACGGCCAGTTCATCCAATCCGGCAGCGGGCTATCGACCGGTGAAACGATCGACGCAGTATCAGGCCGTTTTGTATTAGGCAATGACCAAGACACACTAGACGGCGGCTACGATGTTGATCAACGTTTCGCGGGCACGTTTTATGACGCGCGAGTTTGGAGTGAAGCTCGCAGTGCGATAGAAATTGAACAAGACTACGATAAAATATTTAGCCCAACCGCCCTGCCCAGCGGGCTGGAAGCGAACTGGCAGTTTGACCGGTTCGATGGCATGGGCGATGTGGTTGAAATCGTTAATGGAAATAACTTAAGCGTCGAACATGCAACTGGAAATGGATTCTTACCAAGCACTCCTGTTGACGACCTGAACGTAGACGAAAATTCAGCCAACGGTACCAGTGTCGGTTTCGTCATCGCTAACGGAAATCAAGCTCTGCGAAGCGTAGATGACGTTCTGGCGAGTGACCCCGCGCTGGTTTACGATGCGACGACGGGGAAGTTTTACAAAGCATTCTCTGGCGATTATCGCTGGGCAGAAGCCAACAGCGCCGCGACTGCGACCGACCTCTTTGGCGCGTCGGGACAACTGGTCACCATCGATAGCCAGGCAGAAAACGATATTGTGCAGGGATTGGCCAATGCCCTTGCCACACCAGAGGATGTTTGGATTGGTGCTTCGGATCAAAACGTCGAAGGCAATTGGCACTGGTATGAAGACGGAGTTCAGAATAATGATGATCTATTCTGGGTAGGGGATGAGACCGGTAGCGCCGCCAATGGTCGGTTCTCCAATTGGGTGGCCAACGAACCCAGCGGGAATAACCAAAACGAAAACTTTGCTCGATTGCAAAGACTTACGGGACAGTGGCGAGACTCCGATGGTGACTTGTCAATGTACAGCTACGTCGTTGAGTGGGACGCCGCCGAGGTGTTCGGCAGCGGCACTCAAACCTTCGCGCTTATTGACGATGCCAATGGCCGATTCCAAATTGATAGTGCTACCGGAGAAATTACGGTTGCCGATGGATCACAGTTGGACTTCGAAGCAGACACAAGTCATGAAGTGATCGTCGAAGTCACTAGTGAGGGTGGCCCGTATAGCGAGGGATTCACCATTGAAGTCAACAACGTTAACGAAGCGCCCGTCATCGACAATCTTGATGGCGATGTGGTCGATTTCGAAGTCGGTGAACCTGAAACCTTGTTGGACGTTGGTGGTGACCTGCTGGTTTCCGATGTGGATTCGGCTAATTTCGATGGCGGCTTGCTCAAAGTGACGATCGTCAATGCCGACCTAGCCGAAGATGAATTGTCGATCCTCAGCGTGGGGGATGGTCCGGGGGAAATTGCTTACGCCGGCACCGCTGTTAGCTACGAGGGTAACATCATCGGAACAGTGTTCCGAGGAACGTTCCAAAGTGTGGACAGCGGCATCGTAACTAGTACTCTGTTTGTCAGTCTAGACGCGAATGCAGACCAAGCCGCAGTGACGGCGCTGCTCAAGAGTGTCTCCTACAATAATATTGACACCGTCGATCCAAATACCACCAGCCGCATTGTCGAATTCGATTTGTCCGATGGTGATGGAGCGACAAGCACCGTTTCGACGGCAGTGATTAACTTTGGGGCCAATGCCGCTCCAGAGTCACTTGGTTCCACGGTTGTTGCCAATGAAAACGACGCTATGGTGCCGTTTACCATTCGCGGATCTGATACCGACGGCACGATCGACGGATTCAACATTCTCACGTTGCCGACAAATGGAACGGTCTTTACCGACGCCGGTCTGAGCATGCCACTTACGACCGGAGTGCTAGACGCGTCGAGTTCAAGCGTTGTCCTGTACTACGTGCCCAATGCGGCGTTTAGCGGGCTGGACGGTTTTGAGTTTGCGGCGATTGATAATCTTGGGTTGGAAGATCCTTCGCCTGATTCTGTCTCGATCTCTGTGGAAGCGATCAACGATCCACCCGTTCTCGACAACATCGAACCAACCACTTCGTACACCGAAAATGACGGGCCGTTGCAGGTCGCCGGCAACTTGATGATCACCGATATTGATAGTCCCACGCTAACTTTTGCCAGCGTCGAGGTGCTTAATTTCGTGCCCGGCGAAGACGTGTTGACCTTCACCACACCTGCCACCATTATTGCCCAATACGACGCGGTCAACGGAAGCATTCGTTTCGCTGGCACAGGTGTCGGCGGCACTGCACCGGTCGCTGATTTCCAAAGCGCCTTACAGTCCGTTGCTTTTGAGAACATCAGTGAAGATCCCTCCGCGCTGACTCGAACGTTCCGCTTTGAGGTGAATGACGGCGAAAGTGGGAGTAACGTCGTTGAGCGTGACATCAATGTCAATCCAATCAACGACGCCCCAGAGGGTGCCGATAATACGATCACCATTTCCGAGGACGCGACGCACGTGTTAACGCCGGCTGATTTTGGCTTCTCCGACGTCGACGGAGATGCTTTCCGGCGCGTTTTTATCGATCAATTGCCAAGCAATGGTCAGTTGCTGTTTTTGGGGAACACATTCAATGCGGGTAGTTTCGTCAGCATTTTTGATCTTGGCAATGGCAACTTTATCTACCAGCCAAATGTCGATCAGAGCGGAATCGGTTTCGATTCATTCCTGTTCTCAGTCGCCGACGATGGAGGCACGGTCAATGGTGGTTTGGACCGCGATCAGACACCACAAACGATGACGTTTAACGTTGATGCGGTCAACGATGCCCCCACGACAACTCCTGTCGTGTTGGATTCGATTGTCGAAGACAGCGGGGTCCGCCTGATTACCGAGCAGCAACTGCTGGCCAACGCGGACGATGTTGATGGCGATGTGCTGGCCGTTACGGGCCTGACGATCACCAATGGAAATGGTGACCTCGTTGATAACTTAGATGGAACGTGGAGTTACACACCCGCGCTAAATGACGATGGTGATGTGAGCTTCAGTTACAACGTTACCGACGGAGTGGACAGTGTGCCCGGATTGGCGACGCTGGATATCACACCCGTCAATGACGCGCCGGTTGCATTGAATAACGCCCTTTCAATTTCTGAAGACACCTCGTTCACCGGACCATTGTCGAATCTATTGTTGAACGACTCAGACGTCGAGGGTGATACGCTGTCTATCACGCCCACGGCAGTGTCCGGCCCGAGCGACGGTGCCTTGACTTTCAATGGTGACGGGACGTTTACCTTCACGCCGGATACCAATTTCAATGGCCTTGATTCATTTGTCTATGAAGTCACCGACGGTAATGGTGGCGCTGCCCAAGCGACGGTAAACATTACGGTACGACCGGTCAACGAC
>CAYOZV010000004.1:0-33470 GCA_964408465.1 uncultured Pirellulaceae bacterium | reverse complement strand
AGAAAACACAACCTTCGTTGGGACATTCTCTGGTACCGATGTTGATGGCGATACTTTGACGTATTCGCTGACTGGGATTGATGCAGGCCTGTTCAATATCAACAGTGCAACGGGCGCGGTTACTTTCGCATCGTCGCCGGACGCGGAAAACCCAAGTGATTCAGATGGCAACAATCGTTATGAAATCACCGTCGAAGTAACTGACAATGGAACAGGCATGCTGACCAGTAGGCAAAACGTTGCCGTGACAGTTATCGATGTTAACGAATTCGATGTCACCGCGCCGACTGATAGCGATGCAACACCTAATGAAGTAGAGGAAAATGTGGCGGCCGGAACCGTCGTTGGATTAACTGCCGAAGCATTTGATTTTGATGCCACCGATAACACGGTTACCTACCGTCTGGTCGGCAACCCCGAGGGACTGTTTCAGATAGATGCCAATACGGGAGTGGTCACCACGTTGGACGAATTGGACTTTGAAATCCACGGTGCGACCCGCACGATTGTAATCGAGGCGGCCTCTAGTGATGGTTCGACAGAGACTCAGGCGTTCACGATCGCCATTGGCGACTTGGAAGAATTTCCTGTCGGCGACGTTACCGATGTTGACCTCACGCCAAATTCGGTTGCCGAAAATTCGGCTGTTGGGGCGTCTGTTGGAATCACCACGAACGCATTTGACGCCGACCTGACCAACAGCACGGTAACCTACGCTCTTCAAAACGATGATGGCGGGCGGTTTGCGATCAACCCAGTCACGGGTGAAATTACGGTTGCGGCCAATATAGATTTTGAAATTGACGGAGAAAGCCGCAGTGTCACCGTTCGTGCCCAGTCGGAGGATGGGTCATTTACCGATCAGATATTCACCGTCGAAATTGTTGACGTCAACGAAGCACCGACCGTTGCCATCACCGGCGTCGTATTATCTGTTGCCGACGACGCCGACACCACCGACGGGATTCGAATCGCAAATATTGAAATTACTGACGATGCGTTGGGCACAAATAATTTGTCGCTTTCTGGAGCGGATGCAGATGTCTTCGAAATCGTTGGCAATGAACTGCGTTTGCGACAGGGCGCTGAATTAGACTTTGAATCCAAGCCTCAGTTCGATGTCAATGTGGAAGTCGACGACCCGCTCGTTGGAGCCAGCCCTGATGATTTGGTGTCTCACACCTTGAACGTTCTAAGTGCGGTTGGCGCTGCACCGGTGATCGAGCCGGGACAAGTATTTTCTGTCGCCGAAAACAGTGACATTGGGACTGCTGTTGGAAACGTAGTCGTGACTGATGCCACGGATGCCAGGACAACACCGCTGGGGCCATGGTCGATTGTAGGCGGTAACGAAGACGGAAACTTTACGATTGATTCAGCTACCGGAACAATCAGTGTCGTAGATAATTCGAATTTGGATTTCGAACGGTCTGTTTCGTATGAGCTGGTACTTGCTGTTTCCCGCGGAAACCAACTCTCGGCTGAAGAAACGGTGAGAGTCAATGTGCTGGACGTCAATGAAGCCCCTGTGGCTTCGGACGACACGTTCTTTGTCGATCAGTTCGGCGAAATAACGGTTCTCGATTCAGGGGTTTTGCGAAACGACGTCGACCAGGACGGAGATCCGCTGACGGCCACTTTGGTTTCTGAACCAGAGCAGGGAATTCTGACATTGAATCCAGATGGATCGGCGAATTATGTCGCGCTCGGTTCGTTCACCGGAAGTGACTTCTTTACGTATCGTGTGTCAGATGGGGTCAACGCTGGAACTTTAGCCACGGTTGAGATCGTGGTCGTTGCTGCTGACCTACCCAGTCCCGGTGGCCCAGGTGGTCCCAATGGAATTAGTCCCGATGGAGCAAATGGACCGGACAATTCCAGCGTACCAAATACAGGAGCTCCCACGATTCCAATAATGGAACTGAAAACAAGTAGTGATCTCGAAGATCCTGTGGAAACCGAATTGGAGAATACGGTTGAGGGCAACCTGAATCCTGAAACACGATTGCACGGTGGGACAAGTTCTCAAACCGAACCTGAACCTGAACCTGAAGCGGAAATCGTCGATGCGTTGTTCAACGTGTCGTCTGATACGAACTTCAGAGATGAACAATCCAATGACAGCCAAGAAAGTCTCGAGGCGCGGCTGAGGAATCTGAGAAAGCTCGGGTTGGCGGGGTCTGGATCGCTTGGGTATGCCAGTTCGCAGGTCGCAAGCGTGCCGTTAGCGGTGACATTTTCGGATCATAGCTCAGAATTGACAGAATCCTCCCAAGAGAAACTTGGGAAAATCTCATCTGGGACCTACGCCGTTACGACGGCCAGTCTTTCTGTGGGCTACGTTCTTTGGTTGATCCGAGGTGGTTCGCTGCTGGCAAGCTTTACTTCTGCATTGCCGGCATGGACTTCGATGGATCCACTTTCGATTGTCGCCGTCACGGAAAAAGATGAAGAAGATTCCAAAGACAACGAGTCGCTGCTTGAAATGGTAAATAATCAACCCAACGCATAATGACACTCCCCAAACTCAATCCGACTTTCCGAATTGCCATCGGCCTCGCAGCGCTGACGACGACGATCATCTTTTTAGCGTCTTTCTTTGGTTTGGTGCCAAACCCAACGGCCGAGAAGATGAAATCGCGACGCCGGTTGTGTGAGTCAGTGGCAACCACTTTTGCAACACGCGCAAACCAAATGGATGTTAACCGCGTACAAAATTTGCTTAAAGTCGCTGCCGAACGAAATCCAGATGTGTTATCGATGGGCATCCGCCGCGCCGATGAAACTCGTTTTGTTGAATGGGGCGAGCACTTCGATAATTGGAGTTTAGACGAAACAAGTGAATCCACCGCGAAGGAAATTTTTATCTCGGTGCTGGACGGAGAAGAGATTTGGGGGAGGGTCGAGTTTCGTTTCGCGCCGCTGCAAAGACCGGGGCTGATTGGGGTGCTGTGTCATCCAGAGATTTTGCTGGCTGCCTTTACCGGTTTGTGTGGTTTATTGGTCTTCTACCTTTACCTTCGATCTGTGCTTCAGCAGTTGAATCCCAGCAAAGTGATTCCGTCGCGCGTGCGGATGGCGTTTGACGCCTTGGCCGAAGGGGTTTTGGTGCTGGATGCGAAAGAGCGCATTGTTCTGGCAAACAAAGCATTTCAAGAAGCGACGAACCTTTCGATGGAATCACTGATGGGGCGTAAGGCCAGCCGGCTCCCCTTCGCCTCAAAAGATTCTACAGATGCAAAATACGATACCGTTCCTTGGTTGGTGGCGATCAACTCCAACGAATCTGTCCGCGGCGTGGTGATGGAGTTCCAAGGCAGTGAAGAGAAACCGGTTTTTTCAGTAGGTTGTGCGCCGATTCTTGACGGCGGCGGCGCCAATCGGGGCGCATTGGCGAGCTTCGAGAATGTCACTCGTATTGAATCTCAGCGTGCAGAATTGGAGGTGCTGGTCAGTAACCTGACCGACGCCACCGAAGAGATCACCAAGCAAAACCACGAACTAGAGCGACTGGCCACCATTGATCCATTGACGAATTGCCTCAATCGGAGATCGTTCCTTGATCGTTTCGAGGCATTTTGGAACGCAGCTGGTCAGCACAGCAAACCTCTGTCGGCCATTATGGTGGATATCGACCATTTCAAGTCTGTCAATGATAACCATGGCCACGCCGTTGGTGATGAAGTGCTACGTCGTATCGCGAATGTTCTGTTAAAAAAGACAAGAGAACAAGATGCCGTTTGTCGCTTTGGTGGTGAAGAATTTGCGATTTTGCTTCCCGATACAGACATCGAACATGCGGGGTATATGGCAGAAAAGATTCGAACGGCTATTGCCCAACAAAAGTTTGATGACCTTTCGGTGACTGCCAGTCTTGGCGTGTCAGCGTTATCACAGAAACCGGCGTCCCTTCAATGTCTATTGGAACAGGCGGACAAGTGTTTGTATGTCGCCAAACGAAATGGGCGCGACCAAGTCGTCCGGTGGGACAATGTTCCGGATGACATTGAAGTTAGCGAATCCGAAAATTCTCGAGTCGCTCCCGAGGAAAGTACGTGTGAAATTTCTTTTCATGCGGTGACGGCCCTCATTTCTTCGCTTGCGTTTCGTGACCAACAAACGGCCAACCATTGTCGCCAAGTTGCTGACCTATGCGTGGCGACCGGAGAAGATCTCTTACCGCTGACAGCCTGTTATACGCTTGAGATTGCAGGTTTGCTTCATGATGTGGGAAAAATTGGATTACCCGATTCAATTCTGTTGAAAACCAATGAACTGACACAAGACGAACAGAAAGTCGTGCGTCAGCATGATGAATTCGGGGCCGAAATGGTAAGAACTTTTTTCGGCTGCCCAGAGTTGTGCGAGATCATTGAAAACTTCCGGATTCCGTTCGGCGAAATTGAGAAAAGTGAGCAAGACGTTTCGGTAAGTGCAAGGATCTTGGCGATCGTCGATGCGTATGTTTCGATGACTTCAGACGCGCCGTTTGGCCAAGCCTTGACGCCCACCGAAGCGATCGCCGAACTTACCCGTTGTGCTGGAGATCAGTTTGATCCGGATCTGGTGAAGAAAATTTCGGATACTCTCAAGTCCAAGTCTGGTGCATTGCCGGCGAATCATGACCGCGTGCCCAAAGAGGCCGCTTTAAAATTCGGTTTGCAAATCGAGCGACTTTCTCAAGCGCTGGATAAATTGGACACCAATAAAATTGGTGCAATCGCGACGAAATTAGTCGGTGCCGCTGAGAAGCACGGAGCGTCGCAGATCGCCGACAAAGCGAAGCTTATCTCTAAGCTCAACGATGAAAAAACGAAGGACGACGAAAACTATGATTTGATTATGTCTACGATCGAATTGTTGGATCTGTGCCGGGCAAGCCAAGCCGCGCTGGTCCACACGAATGTTGTTGAGTCGTCATCAGGGTGATATGACCCAGCACACTGGTTTAGTTGCAATACCGTTGAATGAATGTTCAACCGCAATACCGTTCAATGAATGTTTAACCGTCAGCCGCAGGCGTACGCGATCACGCAAAAAGCGTACGCCTACGGCTAACGGTTAAACGAAAAATCACAAGTTCGAGCTTCATTGAACGGTATTGGGTTAAGTTGTGAGCGGCTCCAGGCGTTGGAGCATCCGAGCTAATTCTCAGCCATCGGCGAACCGTTGAATTCGCTGCAATGCGTCGGACCTGTAAACTCTCCCAAACGCGCACAACCGGACCCTGTTTCCTGAAAGTCGTGTTAACAAGCACCTATAGTAAGTGTGCGCTAAACAATTCGGACAATTCGTAAGGTAGGTTTCAGCACTGCCATTCGGCGTGCTTCCCTCCCCTGAGTAAAAGACTCCTCTTCGTACTTCATATCCTTTGAACTGTCATGATTCGATATATTCAGTTAGCAACAACTTGGCTGGCGTGCCTGTGCGCTCCGACACTTCTGCAATCTCAAACGATCAGTTTAGACCGATCTGGAATCAGTGGTTTCACCGAACCGTATCGTTCGATTGATGTCGCCGCAGCAGAGACGGGTACGATCTCCAAGGTTGAAGTCGCCGAAGGTCAGCCGATCCAGGCGGGGACAGTCCTCGCGCGGCTCAACGACGATGTCCATGCGGCATCCGTTGGGATGGCGAAGGAAAAGTTGGACTCAAAAGGCCGACTGCATTCAGCGAAGGCCGAATTGAACATGCAGCAAGAGCGCTACTTCAAACTGCTTGGGCTGTTTCAGCGCCAAAACGCCAGCCAAGTCGAAGTCGATCGTGCTAAAACACAATTAGACATCGCAAAAGCAAATATCGAAGCGGTCCAAGACGATTTTCGAATTGCGTCCTTCGAACACCAACGAGCCGTAGCCCAACTGGAAATGCGGCGATTGAGGTCGCCGATCGACGGCGTCGTGACTCGTGTCCATAAAGATTCGGGCGAGTTTGTTTCGGCAAGCGATCCCGTCATCGTGAGCGTCGTGCAGTTGAACCCGCTGAAAGTAACCTTCTCCGTGCCGCAACCAATGACGCGCGATCTGTCGTCGGGGCTCGAAGTTGAATTGGAGATGGGACACGATAAATCTTCTGCGGTCGGTGTTGTTGAATTCGTTTCCCCAACCACTGATGCACAAAGCGGCACCTGTCGCGTCACGGTTAAAATTGACAATTCCGATAACTTGTGGCAAAGCGGCGATGTTTGCGTGCTTCCCGATCGCGAGCTTTCGGATACCAAACAAAAGAGCGTTAACGCCCAAAACCTATCGGAAGATGGAGATTTCCGATTGGTTAATTCGGTCGATGACACCAATTAGACGACTGTTTGAGGAGCTGCCTGAATCCGGCACGCATCCTCTTTTTTTCATTGCTAACGTAGACGGGAAATGAATTCCAGCTGCGCACCCACCATGATTTCTCAGAATAATACTTTTGAAGCGAAAGAGGAATCCAAGGTCGGGGGAGAACTGGACGCACCGAAGCTGAACCTGCGGCAGTCGCTCAATCGTCTTTCTATCCTGCTTGATGCGTCCAAGACTTTCGATCAACTACAGTCCGATGTGTCGCACGTGTTGACTGCAGAACCGTCGGTCGCCGCCGTTTTTTATCTTGAACTCAGCGCAAACGAACCGGATTTCGCTCTGTCGGGATCCAACGTTTCCCAGATCCCAGACAACGTGAAGCAGTGGGCGGCCAACGTTGCCATCAGTTGCTGCACCACCGATCAAACGCGGTTGGAGCAATCCGAAGACGCATCCGGTTCGGTGATGCAAATGGTCGCCGTTCCTGTTGCTCAGAGAGCGCCTCAAACAGCGATCGCGGTGTTGTTTTTGGGTCAAGAGGTTCAGGAGAACAGGTTGATCTTCGTGGAACGCGCGGCGAACTGCTTGGCCCAGTGGCGATCCAATGATCAGCTTGCTCTGATGACACATGCTGCCGAAGATTTGGCGGCTCAAGATCAACTGATCGCCACGGTCGAAGCGGCCGGATCGTTAGATTCTGCTTGCCACCGAATCGTCAACGAATTGAGTGCATACCTAGAGATATTGAACTCAACGCCCCAGCCGGCCGGCGGCGTTGTCGTCTATGTTGGCACCACGCAAGAAAAGGGTCCTCTGAGACTCAATGCCGTTTCGAACGCCAATACGTTGCCCGCCGCCGAGGTGCAGGAATCTATCGAAGCGGCGATGCAAGAGTGTCTTTGCCGCAATGCCGCATCAAGTTGGCCGCGCGGTGAAGAAAATCCGGCGGGTGTGCTGTGCCTGAAACGCATGTCACATGTCGTAGGATCGCCGTACGTGACCGCCTATCCGATTCACGGTACCCAAGAAAAAGCGGCGGGCGTTGTCGTTGTTGCTTCAGGCCAACCTTTAACGCCACGATCGTTCGCCTTTGGTGATAGTTGTTCGGCGCGTTTGGGCAGCGCGATGCAATTGGTAAAACGCGCCGAACCAGGACGATTTCAAGGCCTTGTAGATAAAATTGCAGACATCAAAAACAACCGCAAGAAATGGGCTTTGATTGGTTTTGCTCTGCTGGCAGCGTCGTTGATTCCCATGCCTTACCAAGTCTCCTCGGAGTGTGAAGTTCGCCCAGAATCAAAACTGTTCATTGCATCTCCCTTTGATACGACGCTGGAAAAATGCCATGTGCTGCCTGGCGAACAGGTTACAAAAAACATGCTGCTGGCGACGCTTGATGGGCGCGAGACGAAGCTGGAACTGGCTGAAGTCGAGGCTGAATTGAATCGAGCAACCAAACAGCGCGACGGTCACGTTGTCTCTCATGAGAGTGGCCAAGCCTATGTTGCGAAGTATGAAATCGAGCGGCTGGAGTCCAGGCGGAGCCTTTTGTTGCACCGGCAGGAGAGCCTAGAACTGCGAAGTCCGATGGATGGAATTGTGATTGCCGGCGACCTGCAGAACGCGGAGGGGATGCCGCTGAAGGTAGGAGAAACGCTCTTCGAAGTGGCTCCGCTGGAGCAATTGAGAATCGAACTTGCGATCCCCGAGGACGATGTTCGGTACACGCAACCGGAGATGCAAACCCGTATTCGGTTGGACGCGTTTCCCTTTGAGTCGTGGGACGGCAAGATTGAGCGTGTGCATCCAGCATCAGAACTGAAGAACGATCAAAACGTATTTGTCGCCGTTGTGCCTATCGAGAACGCCGATGGTCGGCTGAGGCCGGGAATGACAGGCTACGCCAAAACGGAAACAATTTGGCGACCCATTCTTTGGAACTACTTTCATAAACCCGCCGCCGCGACGGCCAGGTGGTTCGGATGGTAAAGTACGATCGTCTTTCAAACGCACTCAAACGCTGCCGAGTTCAGCTCAAAGATGAATTGATCTTTGTGCCACAGTCGTTTGGGGACGTGACCTACTATCACATAGAGATTCCGTCGACGTCTAAGTTTTTTAAGATCGGCTACGCGGAGTACGTTTTCATCTCATTGCTCGATGGTGAAACTTCGTTCTCGCATGCCTTGGCGATTTCCTCACAGTCGCTGGGGGCGGATGCAATCTCCCAACACCAGGCGACTCAAGTTTTGTTTTGGCTGTTGGAGAATGGTTTGGCGGTTACGACCGATAGCTCTGTCGCACCTTCAACCGGAGACGAAGTGCAGCAGGGAATCTGGCAAAGAATAAATCCTTTCTGGATGAAGCTGCCGCTGGGCAAGCCCGACAAGTTGCTTGATCGAGCGCACCGATGGTTGGGCTGGATGTTCCATCGGGCAGCGATTTTTATTTCACTGCTGACGATGGTGATCGCGGTGGTGATGCTTGCCACAGAATGGGACAAGTTCGCTGCTTCTGCGGGATCCGTGTTTTCGACTTCTAACTGGGTTTGGATGTTGGTTGCATGGGTCGCGCTAAAGATCGTTCATGAATTTGCGCATGCGATCGTTTGCAAAAGGTTTGGAGGTACGGTCAAGGAAACGGGCGTCATCTTTATCCTATTTGCCCCTTTGGCATACGTTGATGTTACATCGTCGTGGCGCTTTCAATCGCGCTGGCGGAGAATCGCGGTGGCGGCCGCGGGTATGTATGTCGAATTGTTGATCGCCGCGGTCTGCTTGATTCTGTGGTGCTACACGAGGAATGAATTGGTTGCCTATCACATGTTGAACGTAGTGATGATGGCCAGTATTTCAACCTTGTTATTTAATGCGAATCCACTCATGCGATTCGACGGCTATTTTATGTTGGCCGATTTTCTGGGAATCCATAACCTTTACCAAGAAGGTTCAACGTCGGTCACCAAGAACGTCAATTGGATTTTCTACGGACAACACCAAGAGACAACGCGCCGGCAGGTGCATCACTGGCCGTTGTTTGTGGGCGTCTATGGTTTTGCTTGTGCGATTTGGAAGGTCCTGATTTTTGCCGGTCTATTCATCATGGCTTCTGTGATGTTTGGCGGTTGGGGAATCCTGTTGTGTTTGTTGGGGGCGTTTAGCTTGGTCCTTGTTCCGTTGTGGAAAATGATCAAAGATCTTTCGGTGCGCTCAAAGCATCGGCCCGAGTCCATCTTACGGGCGGCGGCTGTTTCGGCTGTTTTGCTGATGCTGATTGGCAGTCTGTGGTGGTTTGTTCCCAATTCGTTTGCGGCGCGGAATCCTTGCGTCGTTGACTTCCGTGATTCGGCAAAAATCCGTGCTCATTCCGCAGGGTTCGTTGCAGAGATTTTGGTGGAAGCGGGGCAAACGGTCGAATCGGATCAACCGCTGCTGCGAATGGAGAATCGAGAGTTAGAAACGGAAGTCGCGCAGCTTCGGGCCCGCCTTAAACAGAGAGAAGTCGAAGAAAGAATTGCAAAGAATGACGACGATCCAGCTGCCGCGCAAGTCGCGCGCGAAAATCGCTATTCGATTGTGAAGATGCTACAGGAGAAGCAAGCCGAGTACGATCGGTTGTTGGTTCGGTCGCCGATAGAAGGCAATGTGGTTGCGCGTGATTTAGCTGATCTCAAAGGAAGTTATTTCGGACGAGGCGAATTTCTGCTGAGCGTTGCAGACGAGGCAGATAAGGAGATCGTGATTTCGGTCAGCTCTGATAACCTAACCTCAGTCACTGAACTTGTGGGGAAGTCCATTCCTGTGGAGCTAGGGTCACGCAAGAAGATCATGGCGACGATCGCTCGTGTTGATCCGCTGGCATCGGTCCAATTGCGTGAACCAAAACTTGCCAGCCCCAACGGCGGGACTCTTGCGGTGAAACCCATTGCTTCGGATCAGCAATCTGAAAATGAGCGATTCGAACTGCTCAAGCCCCGGTTTCACGTTGTTGCAAACATCAATTCCGAAAGCTCGCGCCATCTGTTTTGTGGAGAACGCGGCATGGCGATGCTAGCGTCAAATTCACCAACGCTTGGGAAATGGGCTTATTCAAATGTGAAAAGTTGGCTCAATCAAATGCTGGACGATGCTAAGTCCAATTAATGCCGTCTTCATAAACGAATCCGACATTTTTGAAAAGATTCAGCCAAACCTGTTGCGGTGAGTTTGCGGATTATGCCGATGCATTGGGTGATGATTCTTATCTCCTCAGACGTTGCGCGGTCTTGTTCAAGGCGAACTTCGTTTTTCAAAACAGCTTTGCTCGGAATCGTTGTATGCGCATGGTTGGCCGTTTCTGCGTCGGCCCAAGAGCAATTCTCCTCGGGTGCATTGATGGCCAACGGGGATCCGATTTTATCCCCCCCACCTCAGATGCCGGTGATCCGGCCGTACGCTGGCATGGACAGATATGTTCGGCGTATCGAAACCTCAGACACCCCGTTTATTATGCCCAGAACGGGAGTTCCGACAGGTTCTCCGAGGACAATGGCCGGTTCGAATGCGACTGTCCCTGAAGAAGCCGTTTCCCATTCCCGGGTTGTTGCTCACGAAGTTGGGCCTGAGACTGCCGCTGGGGTTGGTTTGGAGACCACGCTGCCGACTGTTCCGCCGTTGTTGGAGCCGCCTGCGAATGTTGCTGCCGGCAGCCGTCTACTGGCGCCCTTCGAATCGAGAGCAGCTTCCTACCGAGGCAACGGCGCTCTGGATGTGATGAACGTCGATGGTATGGCGGGCGAGACGGCTCCTGCGGAGTATCGTGGATGGTGGGAAGAACAAGTCGCGTCGCCGGTGGGTATTGGCAATGGCCATGTCGAGGTCTCGATAGATGGTTTGATTCAGAACGCCTTAAAGTTTTCGCCTCACATTCAGGTCGCGGCCACGGCGCCTCACATTCTGAACACATCCGTATTCGAAGAATCGGCCTCCTTTGATTGGAATTCTTTTCTCGAATCACAGTATGTCAGCCAAGACGATCCTGTCGGTAACACGCTGACAACTGGAAATGATGAAGATCGGTTTCGCCAGCAAGAGTGGTTCGCGCGAGGTGGTCTATCGAAGAAAACGCCGTATGGAGGAGATCTAGAAATCGTTCAGCGGTTAGGCCTGCTGGACAGTAACTCACGATTTTTAGACCCGCGCGATCAAGGCAGTTCGCGGCTGGAGCTTAATTTTCGCCAACCTATCCTTAACGGTCGCGGGCAAGCGGTGAACCAAAGTTTGATTGTCTTAGCTGACATCGACTCGCGTTCAGCCAGCGACGATTTTATGGGTGAACTTCAACTTCACTTAGTCGCCGTCACCGAATCGTATTGGGAATTGGTTCGATCGCGTGCTGTTTACTTGCAAAGAAAACGGCTGCTGGAGAGCGCTGAAAAAATTCTGCGATATCTTGAAGGACGTTCTAAGGTGGATTCCCTTCAACGGCAGGTGCTGCGGGCAC
Organism: uncultured Pirellulaceae bacterium; assembly: GCA_964408465.1. Classification (GTDB taxonomy): domain Bacteria; phylum Planctomycetota; class Planctomycetia; order Pirellulales; family Pirellulaceae; genus Mariniblastus. The sequence continues at coordinate 21,705 of CAYOZV010000004.1, read as the reverse complement.
GTGCGGCCGTTGCACAGCGCAAATCAGAGATCGCGCGGTCACTAACGTCTATTAAGAACGCTCAATCGCAATTGCGATTATTGGTAAACTCTCCCGATATCTCCGGGGCTGGTGGGATGGAGTTTATGCCGAGGGATCTGCCGCTTGGGCAAATGCCACTGGATATAGAACTGGCCGATGTGATGTCCACGGCGCTGATGAATCGTCCTGACATTTCGCGTTCGATACGAGACTTACATGCTGCCAGCGTTCGTTTGGGAGTGGCTCGTAATGATATCTTGCCAAAATTAGACATGATCGTTGGAACCTACGTCGCCGGACTCGATGGAGACTCCGATGTGTTTCAGTCGTGGGCCAGACAATTCAAAGAAGGCAGTCCTGGATTCAACGTAGGTTTTGAATATGAATTCGCTATCGGAAACCGTGCCGCCCGAGCTCGACAGCAACGCCGCCAGTGGGAATCGACGCGGTCGTTGCATCTGTTCCGCCAAACTGTCGAAACTTCGTTAACCGAAGTCGAGGTCTCGGCGCGCGAAGTTCAAACGACCTACCAAGAAATGTTGGGCCGTTACCACTCAATGGCGGCGGCGGCAAGAGAAACAAGTTATTTGGTTGACCGCTGGGAAACGTTACCGGAGCTCAATGATTCGGTAACGTTGCTGTTGGAGGACATGTTGGATTCTCAAGAGCGACTGGCTGATGAGGAATCCGCTTTTGTTGGTGCCCAGGTTCAATATTCGATTGCAATCGTCCAGCTAAAGCAGGCGATGGGAACCCTATTTCGCGTCGGCGACTAATCAAATTGGCCGCTCGATCAGCGCAAAATCGCGCTGCCGCACAGCGAGAGGCTGCATTGCACGACACTAAACTGGCGGGTGAAATCTAGATGAACGCCGTCTCAAAACGTAACAAGCGGTTTCTTGCAGAGGTGGCTGCGATTGGCCAGAGTCTACGATCGGCCAAAGAAAATGAGCTGCAAAAATCTGTTGGCGAATTAAGAGAGAAGGCCATATCCAAACCGGCGGCGTTGGATTCTTTGGTTGCACCGGTGGTTGCGGCTTCGATGGAGGCCATCCGGCGAGTCCTAGGGTATGAGTTGTACGGTGTACAGATTCAAGCAGCTCAAACCTTGATCGACGGCAAGATCGCAGAAATGCACACCGGAGAAGGGAAGACGATTTCAGCGGTGCCGGCGGCGGTGTTCGCGGGGATTCAGGGAAAAGGCGCGCACGTCGCGACGACGACCGCTTATCTTGCCCAACGTGACTGTGCGCTGCTAAAGCCGATCTACGAAATGTTGGGATTGTCGGTGGGTGTGCTGCAGCAACCCGATGCCGGAGGCGGCGACAATCGTTCCGCGTATGACTGCGACATTACCTATGGCACCGGTAGCGAATTTGGATTCGACTACTTGCGTGATCAAGTCGAACTGAAGAAACAATTGGATTCTCGACTGGGTTTGGCAACCTTCGATCGAATCACTCGTCGTACCTCCCGTTCCGGTCGAACCACCATGATGCGCGGACAAGCGTTTTCGATTGTTGATGAAGCCGACAACGTGATGGTTGACGATGCTTCCTCGCCGTTGGTGTTGTCCATGTTTCAACCGGGGGTTGCCGAGGACGCGGAAGCGGTGCTACTGGCTCAGCAGGTGGCGGCTGAATTGACCTCGGGGGAACATTTCGACCAATCCGGTCGGCAACAGGTTCGTTTGACTGACCAAGGCCAGCAGTTCGTTCACCGCCGCGCGATTGCCATTCCGGTGCAGCAACTTCAGCGGCCTTGGACGACGTATGTGGAAACGGCGGTACGCGCAAGGCTGCAATTCCACAAAGGCATTGACTACGTGGTGCGCGGTGACGAGGTTCAAATCGTTGACCAATCAACCGGGAAGATCTATCAGGATCGTTCTTGGCAGGATGGGCTTCAGCAGGCCGTGGAATCCAAAGAGGGTGTGCCTGTCACGCCCGAAATGGTGCCGTTGGCCAAGATTACTCGCCAGCGTTTTTTGTGTTTGTACGATCATCTTTGTGGAATGACGGGAACGGCAGCAAGTTGCGAAGCCGAACTGACATCAGTCTATGATTTGGGAGTTGTCCAGATACCGTTGCGGTTGCCGTCACAGCGAAACGTAATGCGCACTCGGGCCTTTGAGTCCGCGGAGCAAAAATGGGAGGCAATCGTAGATTCAGTGCTGGATTTTCACCGGCAACAGCGGCCTGTCTTGATTGGAACGCGCACCATTGAGGCCAGTCAAACGCTCGCGGGCTACCTTGAGTCGGCAGCGGTCGACTTCCAGATGCTCAACGGCCTTCAAGACGCTCAAGAGGCCGACATCGTCTCGCGTGCTGGGGAACGAGGAGCAATCACCATCGCGACCAATTTGGCCGGGCGAGGCACCGATATTAAACTTGACGACTGCGTGAAAGAAATCGGTGGACTGCACGTGATCGTCTCCGAGTGCCACCAATCGTTTCGCTTTGACCGCCAATTGATGGGGCGCTGCGCGCGACAGGGAGAACCGGGGTCGTGTCAGACGTTTATATCTGCCGAAGACTGGTTGCCGGTGACTCACGGCCGGTGGCTGTCAGAGACGATTCAAAAGATTGCTGTCAAAGGCGAGGTTGAAATCGACCTCCAGCCAAGCATTCGGAAGATTCAAGAAACACTTGAGCGTTCCAGTTTCGCCGATCGCCTGGCAACGTTGGCGCGAATCAAAACTCAAAACGACACGATCTTGGGCCAGTACCATTAGTCTCCCAGTGGTCTCCCAGTAGTCGCCCATTGGTGACTGGCCTAGCGTTGGTTGGATGGGTGGGTGAGTGAATTGGCGATCGTGATAACCGTCCAGACATAAAAAATCCCTCCTTGGTATTTCACTTCCACGTGAACCAAGGAGGGTTTTTTTAAACTCTGAGTGCGAAGGTAAAACGTTTTCACACTGTCATAAGAGGTTTCAAAGTCTTACAGGCTTAGTTTCCGGCCAGGATATCGATGAAGGGCTGGATATCCAAGAAGTCAAGATCTCCATCGCAATCACAATCCGCTTCGGCTTGAAATGCGTTCGAGGAGAGAAGCATAATGAAGGGGCTGATGTCCAAGAAAGTCACGCTTCCGTCCAAGTTGACATCGCCCTTGAGGACTCCAGCATCAGTGCTGTCAACGAAGGTGATGGTGACGTTGGATATGTCAATTCCGTTGTTGGCTTCTCCCACTGCACTGCTTCCCATAGCCGGTCCATCGGTCCCACCGAAAGCACCGGTTGTCGCATGCAAAGCAAACATATCAAAGGTTGTCGTGTTCACCCCGACACTGCCAGAAAAAGGAGGATCCAAAGTGAAGTCGGCCGGGACGTCTGCGATGAGTACGGTGCGTGTGAACGTATCAATCGTAGCGCCTGTTGCGTCTGCCATTGCCACAGTAATTTCAAAACTGGTAAGGCTTGCGTCGGTGTACTCAATGCCGAGCGTTCCGGTGTAATCTGTATCGGGGGCGAGAGAAATAATGTCATCGTCACCACCAGCGATAAAATCAAAGCCAGTGTTGCTTTGCAAAAACTGTCCGGTTTGCGAGGCGGCAGGGCCTGAAATGTTGTTTACATTGTTGGTGCGGATTCCAAGATCAGTCCCCGGGGCGTTGATGTTATCAATTTCGCCGAAGAATCCCGCAAGACCGTTCAAGGCCGTATTGGGGGTGCCGCTTGATGTATTGACGGGGCCAGTGAAATCAATAGGAAGCATGGTGTTAACGTCAATCGCACCGGCGGTTCCAGATGTATCAAAGAGGCCGAACTTAAAATCCTCATTGTTACTTGGGGCACCATTGTCATTCGCAATGGAAGTGGGCGTGGTGAAGTCAAAAGTTAAAGTCAAAGCGTCACCGAAAGCAGCGAGCGTTTGCGCTGGGAATAGTCCATGAATTGTGCGGCCGGAATTACCAGATGCAAAATCCAATGGCCCCGGAGCTTGTGCGAGGTCAAGCGCCGCACCGGAGCTGGTGACGTTGAAACCAATTTGCGCCGTTCCGGCTGCGGTGAGTGCTCCACTGTCAGTGATACCGTCACCGAAACTGTCATCGACGACGACTGTCTGTGCACCGGCACTGGACACGGCAACAAAGGACAATGCGATTGCACAAGTGGCGCCTTTGGCCGCACGAGAAAAGGTCGTTAAGAAACTCATAGAGGAATCCTCGGGTGTATATATGAAGTTGCAGATTAAATGGTGAAGAGTAAATTTTATCATAAATATGAAAGTCGAACAGCGAAATAAACCTAAAGTGGAGTAAACGTCTGATGAAGGCTCTAAAGGGGGTATTGGGCTCCTTTAGACTCCCAAACACCGGTTTTAGTGTGCAGGGTGTGCTTGCGTAAGGGGGATCCTTCTGTGGATTAATGGCCGTCTATTGGAAAATTATTTTCCTCTAAATGAGACGCTGGAGCTCGGTCAACCGTGATCCGTTGCCCAATAATCTGTCGCCATAGATTTTCTATGGCGGTGCTTTTCTATGGCGGTACTTTTTTGATCCGGTAACTTTTCAGTGCTGCAATTCTGGATGCGTCCAATCCGCTGCAAATTGCCGGCGTCCAGACATGAAAAAACCCTCGCTTGATCGTTCACCTGAAAGGTCGACCAAGGAGGGCTGTGTTTTCACCTGATCAAGCTCACGTGAAATACGTTTCACAAGACAGGGTGAGGTTTCCAAAGAATAATGGGTGGATTAGTTACCCGACAGGATGTCAATGAAGGGCTGGATGTCTATGAAGGTAAGTTCACTATCACAATTACAATCCGCTTCGGCTTGATACTCTCCCAAAGACAGAGCCGCGATGAAGGGTGCGATGTCTAAGAAGGTAACCTCTCCGTCCATATTCACATCGCCCTTGATCACACCGGTTGGGCAGACGCCGACACCCGCTGGCGTCGAAAGATCACTCGCGGCAGGATTGATATGAATGTCATCTATGTAAATGCTGTTGCCCATCACGCCGCCTGGATTGTTGGCGTTGCGGAAGTACACGTTGATGATATCTGTCGCACCGTTGATCCGGTAATCCCAAGCGTCATCCCCTAGAAGCTGGGTCTGAGTCGCGAAGTTGGTATCGGTGTCACTTTGCAAATAGACTTCGAATGTGCCCGGATTGGTATTGGTTGTCACCATCCAAAGGCTGTACCAAGTATTGTCGGCCAGTTGAGCGGCTTCTTCGTAGCTGCCGCTATCGCGCAGGTCCAACTGGTTACCAGCGGGGACGATGTTTCTAAGGCCCGACTTAAAGTTGAAGTTAGTCAGATCTGGGTTATCGGTCAGGCCAATAACGTGGTCCGAAGTTCCCAGCGTTGAATCCGGTGTGCGGAAGCGATAGAACAGCGTCCCCGTCGCGCCGGCGGCAATGTTGGTCGTCGCATCGGTGAAGGCGGCTCTCAGGGCACTGGCGTTAGGTTCGCCAGGAATTTGCATCGCCGTGTTGGCCACGCAATCGGGATCTTCTTGGGCCGAGTTCGTCGCAACCATGTTGCCGGTCCAGGTCGCACCGGGACCGGTCGTCCCTTCAATCAAATCGCCAGCGGCGAGGCCCTCGAAATTATCAATCAAAACCCATTGGGCCTGTGCTGTGTTGGCAACCAGCAGCGCAGCGGTCGCCAGCGGCAGAATGGACAGCTTGACCGCGGAGAGCCAAGTTGGATCGTTTCTTTTTAACATTGCAAAAACCTAGAAAAATAGAGGCAGTGGAGTTGGACAGAGTGGCAATAGCAACCTGTGCTACCTAAGCGGCGGCCGTCGGTCGGTAGGCCATCAGTACTCGAATCTAACGAGGGTGTTTTGCGTTGTCAAATTTTTCTGAAGGAATTAGGTCGCGGAGAATAATGCAGCCCATCGCCCCGCTAATAAACGCCTCTGCGTCACGGTATCGGACGAACAAGTTTTTAAAAGGATTGTTGGAAATCAGTTTTGCTTTCTGCTAACGTGATTATCGAATGGTTAGCGACATCGGTTTGTTTCAATCAAGTGGCCTGTCAAGTTTCTCTCACTTCCGGAGCTGATGAATGTCCTTCAATGTCCCCGCTTTCTTTTCGCGCGCAGCGACTTGCCTGATCCTTTTACCTCTTCTGACCAACACCCTGTGCGGTCAAGTCTCCAATCCCGTTCCAGATCCGATCGTGACCGGTACCGTTAGCGTCGGGCTGGAATTAATCGCGACGCTTCCCGATACCCAGGCGGATGTGAGTGATGGGCGCAACACGAACACACGCATTAATTTCTATCGTGAAACCGATGACGGGCGTCGGTTCGTCAATGAGCAGCGCGGCGTGCTGTATGAGCTTGATAGTGCTGGTAATCCGACGGAGTACGCTAATTTGCGTGACACATTCACGCGCGATATTTACACCGGTAGCTTCGCCAGTGGATTTACCAGCTTCACTTTTCATCCCGAATTTTCCACCAATGGATTGTTCTATACGATTCACTCTGAGACCCCCAACGGGTCGCCGGTGCCCGATCACATTCCGGCAACTTACACCAACAACGATGTAAATTTTCAAGCGGTCGTAACCGAATGGAATGCGACCAATCCGGCGGCAGGTACTTTCAGCGGAACTAGGCGCGAACTGTTGCGGGTCGGCATGACGGCCAATAATGCCATTCATCCTATCGGCGATGTTTCCTTCAATCCCACCGCCAGCGTTGGCGACGCCGACTATGGCATGCTGTATATCGCCGGGGGTGATTGGGCGATCAGCACGTTGAACGATTTTGATGCGCTGCAACGTCTTGATACTTTACCGGGAACGATGATGCGGATAGACCCTCGGTCCCCATCGGTGACCGGTGGCATGGCTGGATTAGGAGACTACACGATTCCTGCAGACAATCCGTTTGTTGGTGTCTCCGGAGCCCTCGGGGAAATTTACGCTTACGGTTTTCGCAACGCCCACCGAGTCTCATGGGACGCCGCCGGAAATATGTATGCGATGGACATTGGTCAAAGTCAATTAGAAGAAATCAATGTCGTCGTTGCCGGTGGTAACTATGGCTGGGGCGAACGGGAAGGAACATTTGTCAACGGGCAAGCCGTCAATGGCAATCGCAGTGTTGTCTTCGCGGGTGATCCGGGGCCTGGTTTTATTGATCCGGTTGCTCAATATGATCACGATGAAGGAGCCGCGATCGCCGGAGGGTTCGCCTACGAAGGAACTTTGGTGCCCGAGCTGCAAGGTAAGTTCATCCTTGGTGACATCGTGGATGGACGGTTGCTCTATTGCGACGTCGCAGACCTGCTGGACGGCGACCCTGACACCGAGGCAACGATCTTTGAATTGCAATTGGTGGTCAACGACGCTCCGGCAACGATGCAATCGTTGGTGGGCGGCGGGCGTGTAGACATGCGACTTGGCCAAACCAATTCTGGAGAAATCGTGGTGCTGGCCAAAGAAGACGGATCGGTACGTCAATTCACGACGCTTAATGATGACCCTATCGGCGGCACCGATGGGTGGGCGCTGATCGACGACTTCCAAGGTCTCGCTGCCGGTGATTTGATCGAAGGCACGACCGGTCCCGGTGCGACCTGGACCGGCAACATGGCCGCTACTAATTCCGCACAAGCGGATCCTGATTGTGTGGCCAATATGGCGATGCAGCTGCCAGGGGAAGCCAATCCCAGCGCACTGCGGGCCGCGTTCACCGACGCGACAACCAACATCGCCGCCGGCGCGACGGGAACGTTGTTCTATCGCTTTCGTACACCGGACTCAACCGTCGGAACTTCGGATAACGTCATCGGTCTGACCGACAATCCCGATTTAACGAACTTTAATTTTAAGGCAGGGCTTCGAAACATTGTTCCCGCCGGCAACCAACTGGATCTGCGCGACGGCGGCAGCTACGAGGAGGTCGCTCAATTGGCCGATAACACTTGGTACCGCCTGTGGCTGGTGGCGGCCAATACCAACCCTGGTACTTTTGAAGTCTATTTGCAAAGCGACACCGATCCTAATTTCGCGACGCAGACGTTGCTGGTCGGGAATGACGTTTTTGATTTTCGTATCAATGATGCGACAGATATCATCAACGTGTACTTCCGCAACGCCAACAATCCTGGCGGTGTGGCTGGAAACAGCATCTATATTGATGACATCTATATCAATTCCTCCCAGAGCGATCTTTCGACGCCAGAAAATGTTGGTGTCTGTTCCACAGTAGTGCTCAAGGGTGACGTCAATATCGATGGCAGCGTCACGTTCTTAGACATCGCACCCTTCATCGCGGTTCTCTCCGCTTCCGAGTTTCAAGCCGAAGCGGATTGTGATTGCGATGGAGATGTTGATTTCTTGGACATCCAGCCGTTCATCGATATCTTGGCCGGGAACTAAACGGCACGTGAGTCGTCTCAACGCCCAATCTCACCGCGGTCGCCGGCGGGCAATGACCAGCCCGTCAGTGCCGCGGCGGTGATTGCCGCGGTCGACTAACCTCCAAAGAGCAGGCCCTTCGTCGGTATTTCCTTTGGTGTTCGAAGATAAAAGTTATTTCTCGGCCGTTGAAATTTGGTAATCGCCGTAATGGCCGCCCTTATGAGTTTGACAGGGGCACCTATCGGGCCTATTATTCGCCGGACAAGTTGCGAAGAAACCGATTTCAAGTCAACGGCAAGCAGCCCCCGCCTTCCGACCTCATACCCTTTCGCCGATAGGTACAAAGTGAAATTTTCACCCCAGCCACGCCCCAGAATTTCGTTCGTTGGCCTCGTCTTCTTGGTGGTGGTCATGTCGATCCTGCTCGTGACCGGGAAACCGGTTCATGCCAACCATCTACTGGGATTGGGCGCGCCAGCCCGTGGCGATGCCAACGGTGACGGGCTGATCAACTTCTTTGACGTCGGACCTTTCATCACCGCGCTGTCCTCGGGCCCCGCATACGCGACTCAATTCCCCGGCCTTGATCCCAGTGTCATGCTGGATATGAACAACGATGGCGGAGTCAACTTTCTGGATATCATCGGCTTCATCGACGCGCTCAGCCTGAAGGTCCAACCGCCTGCCAATGTGGCAACGGTGCCGACCGGTTCATCCGATTCCATCGGCTTGACTTGGTCAGACAGTTCCACCGAAGAGGTCACCGAATACGAGGTCCACTACGGTTCATCCGCCGGAAATCTGACCAACGTAAAAGAAGTCGGTAACGTCAACAGCGCCACCATCTCCGGACTCACCGCAGGGCAGACCCAGCATGTCGCGGTCGTCGCCGTTGCTTCGGGGCGCAAAAGCCGCGCCGCCGCGGCAACCATCACGGCGCAACCCGAGGCGGCGATCAACATCGTCCCCCTGTTCAGCGCCGCGACGCAGCGGGAACCTGACACCACCGTCGACACGCCTGACGCGCTGATCACTTACTTTTCAGATCGCGGTCGCGACCGACACGCACGCGAAGGTATGTTCAATGCCTACGATCATTATTTAAGCTGGTATTGGGAGCAGCGGACGATGAACGTCGAAATCGTTGATCGCGTGGGCAGAAACGGCGGCACCGACATCACGTTTAACTACACCACGCTCGACCGGCTCAATCCGGCGGAATTTCGGACGTTCTTCCGAGGTTTCAATACCTTGGCCGAGTATTCGCATAATCAGATCGCGACGCTAGTGTCGACCAATCCATCGGCCACCCCGGGCGAGACGGACTATAACTATTCGGCGACGATTTCTCAGAACACGCAACTGTCGCGCCCGATCAGGGTCGGTGATCGCGTCGAGATTGAAATCAGCCAATTCCTACGCGCTCCCCGCCACGGCCGAAACAACTACTACGGCACAACGCTGCTGTACATCGTCGGGGAAGGACTCGTTCCCTGGGGCCAAGGTAAAGACCTTGGCTTCGACGGCGGCATTGTCGGCAACGTCAATCAGAGCCTCGATTCCTATCCGCTGCCCATCAAGGCTTGGTTGGGCGGAAAGACGACTCTGCACTATCAGTACTCCAATGAGCCCGACAATGCGTTTAAGCAAATCGCGGGCAACCTCGCGCCCGCCAGCGGCATCGATTTCATGCTTGGCCGTCGCTTACATCACACTGACTTTGGAGATGGAACACACTCCGAATCTGGTAATCCCGTCTTCGCACAGCAGGTAGCAAAGCTGGGATCAAAATATATCGCCCGCAGTTGCGTCGCGTGTCATATCAACAACGGTCGCGCTCTGCCGCCTGCAATCGGTCAAACGATGACCCGTTCGAACGTGAAAGTGGGCACCGATTCCAGCGGCACACCGCATCCGCTTCTGGGTTCGGTATTCCAACCCAAGAGCACCGGCGGCGCTGCCAACGATGGAAACGCCACCATCAGCAGTTACAGCGCGATCTCCGGTCAGTATCCAGACGGAACACCGTTCTCACTGCGAAAGCCCAATTATTCCTTCAGCGGAACGACGCCATCCCACTTTTCGGTGCGACTAACGCCTGCGTTGGTTGGGATGGGATTGTTGGAAGCGATCACCGAAAGCAGCGTGATGGCGTTGGCGGACCCCGATGATGCGGACAACGATGGAATCTCCGGTCGCCCTCAAATCATCACCGACCCCCAAACAGGCCAGTCGCGTCTGGGCCGATTTGGTTACAAGGGAGCCCGCGCAACAATCCAGCACCAAATCGCCGGGGCGCTCAATGGCGACATTGGCATTACGACGTCCGTGTTTCCCGTCCTCGACGACGGGACCACAGGATCCGAAATCACCGACCAAGAACTTGATCGCATGACGCGCTACACGGCGCTGTTAGGCGTACAAGCGCGGCGCGATCTGGACGATGGCCAAGCGTTACAAGGCGAAACTCTCTTCACCACCGCCGGTTGTGCCAAATGTCACACGCCCCAGTTCACCACCAGCGCTAACCATCCAATGGCCGAAGTACGCGGCCAAACGATCAGCCCCTACAGCGATTTGCTGTTGCACGATTTGGGACCGGAGATGGCTGACAACATGGGCGAAGGCATTGCGACAGGTTCCGAATGGCGAACCGCGCCGCTGTGGAACATTGGCCATACCGCGGGCGTCAATGAGATGGGCGAAGCCTACCTGCACGATGGTCGCGCCGAAAACTTGGAGGAGGCAATCCTCTGGCACGGTGGCGAAGCCGCAGCGTCCAGGGACGTGTTTTGCAACATGTCGGCCACCGACCGTGCCGCGATCATTGCGTTCTTGAAATCGCTTTAGAGAAAGATCGTCCGCGGGGCGTTCGTCGAACCATTGAACGATTGAACCGGCCAAGCGCACGACCGTCCCGTGCCACCGTTGCAAGGTCGCTCGTTGGCCTTTGTTGGTTTTTGTCGGCTGAGTCATCGGTTGCTTTCGTTTTTTTGATGACTCGGGGTGCGGATGACAAGGTTCCTGATCTCGGTCATGTCCTCCATCGCGAATCGAACTCCCTCCCGCCCCAACCCACTTTCCTTCACGCCGCCGTAGGGCATGTTGTCGACTCGCCATGATGGCACGTCGCCGATCACAACGCCGCCGACGTTCAGTTTGTCCCAAGCCCGATGTGCTTTGTGGATGTCCCGTGTGAAAATTCCGGCTTGTAATCCAAACACGCTATCGTTGACTTCATCCAGCGCCGCTTCGAAATCCGTGAACTTGCTCAGCACGGCGACCGGTCCGAAGGCCTCTTGTGCGCAGATCTTTTGATCTTTGCCAACGCCCTCTAGCAACGTCGCCTCCAGCATCGCTGCGTTGCGCTTTCCACCACACAGCAATTTTCCACCGGCGGCGACGGCCTCGTCGATCCATCCCTCCAATCGAGTGGCCTCTTTTTCTGAGATCATTGGGCCAATAAAAGTATCTTCGTTTTTCGGATCACCTGAAATTAGATTCTTCGTTTTCGCCACCAGCGCGTCGCGCAATCTATCGTAGATGTCGGCATGAACAATGACACGTTGGACACCGATGCAGCTTTGCCCAGACTGATAAAACGCGCCGACGATAATTCGGTCCACTGCGTCATCGAGATCAGCATCGTGATCGACGACGCACGCCGCGTTGCCTCCAAGTTCGAGGACAACTTTCTTTTTTCCAGCCCGCGCTTTGAGCGCCCAACCGACCCCCGGCGACCCGGTGAAGCTGAGAAGTTTCAGCCGCGGGTCGGTGGTAAACAGATCCGCCCCGTCGCGCGAACAGGGAAGAATCGAAAACGTTCCCGTCGGCAAATCAGTTTCGGCCAGCACTTCGCCGATGATCAGTGCCCCCAGCGGCGTGCGGCTGGCGGGTTTGAGAATAAACGGGCATCCGACCGCCAGCGCGGGTGCGATCTTGTGCGCGGCAAGATTCAGCGGGAAATTAAAAGGGCTGATGAACGAACACGGCCCGAGAGGAACGCGTTTCCACATCCCGCGGTAGCCTTTGGCGCGGGCGGAAATTTCCAGGTTCATGACTTCACCGCTGAGCCGCACTGATTCTTCGGCGGCGATGCGAAACGTGTCGATCAACCGAGAAACTTCGCCGCGCGAATCTTTGATGGGTTTGCCGGCTTCGATGCACAGTGACATCGCCAGTTCGTCGAATCGCTGGGTAAACCGGTCCACGCAGTGGGACAGGATCGCCTGACGCTCATAGGGGCGCATTGCGGCCAGCGGTTCGGTCGCCGCGACGCAGCCCTCGATTCCCGTTTGGATCGCGGCGGGATCGGCAACCGCGACGCGCGTTGCAACAGCGCCCGTAAATTTGTCGGTGACTTCCAAGTCCTGATTCGGTGCACATGGTTTGTTCGCCAGAAAGTAAGGCCAGTGTGGTTTAAGTGTCATGGGGTGTTCTTTTAAATTCCAAATTCGATTTTAAATTATCGCGATGAACTTATGAGTTTCTTGTTTTCCCAACCGTGCGTCATCAGAAAACGGGCCGAATTAGTTTATACAATGTGGCCTTTGGCGCTTTCGCAAAATCCGGCACTGCGTACGATTACGATAGAAAGCGAACGTGTCATCGCCGCCGGCCCAGCAGCACCTACCTCAGAGATCGAAATCTTCAAAGGCAGCATTTAAGGAGAGCAGTCAGATGAGTACGGGCTCAATCGAATCAACTGGCGGTGAACCGGTCAAACCCAAGCGGTCGGCTTGGCGGAAATATGCAATTTTCGCGATCGTCGCCACTGTCGGCGCGGTGCTTTATTGGCAGTTCGGTTCTTATCTTTCGTTGGACGCCCTCGCCCAGCAAGAAACGGCCTTGAGAGATTTTAAAGCTCAGCACCCAGTGATGGTCTTGGGCGCTGCTTTTCTGATCTACGTTGCCGTCACCGGCATGTCGCTGCCGGGCGCCGTTCCTTTGTCGCTAACTTACGGATGGTATTTTGGATTCATCGAAGGGCTCTTCCTGGTCAGTTTCGCTTCGACGTCCGGCGCCACCGTCGCGTTCCTGTTCAGCCGCTACTTATTTCGTGATGCAGTCATGAATCGCTTTGGTGATCGCCTGAAGAAATTTAATGAATCTTTGCAGCGCGAAGGCCCGTTCTATTTATTCACATTGCGATTGATTCCGGCGGTTCCTTTTTTCGTCGTCAATGCCGTGATGGGTTTGACACCGCTCAAAACGCACACCTTTTGGTGGGTCAGCCAACTGGGTATGCTGGCCGGAACCGTCGTTTTTATCTATGCCGGATCAAGTGTGCCCAACCTTTCTACCCTTGCCCAAGAAGGCGTCAACGCGGCTTTCTCCCCAACGCAGATGGTGCAAATCTTTGGAGCCTTCGCGTTGCTGGGCGTCTTTCCGTTTGTCGCACGTTGGCTGGTAAAACTGGTATCCAAAGGGAACCCAAGCCGCCCACGGGCAAACAAATAAGCCGCAGAGTATCAGTCGGTCCAGACGCATAACCTCCAACACGCAACAAGATTAAAATGTCAGAAAAAATTGCGCCCTTGCAACCGTTCGACCAACACAATCAACGGCTCGAATCAAATGTGCATCCTCCCCAGTGGTCCAACCCACAACCTAAATCGGATTATCACTTGGTCGTCATCGGCGCCGGCACCGCCGGTTTAGTCACCGCCGCCGCAGCCGCCGGACTTGGCGCACGGGTCGCCCTGATCGAACGTGAGTTAATGGGCGGCGATTGCCTAAACGTTGGCTGTGTGCCATCCAAAGGCGTCATCGCCGCAGCGCGTGCCGCGGCAACCGTCGGCAATGCGGCTGATTTTGGTGTCAACGTTCCCCCAGGAACCACCATTGATTTCGACAAAGTCATGACGCGCATGCGAAAGAAACGCGCCGACATCAGCCCCGTCGATTCGGCCCAGCGTTTTACTGAACTTGGCATCGACGTCTTCTTCGGACAAGGCGCTTTCGAAGACGGCGGTACGGTTTCGGTGACAACCGCTGCGGGGGAGGCAACGCAACTAAAATACAAGAAAGCCGTCATCGCCTCAGGAGCCCGCGCCGCTGCCCCGCCGATCAAAGGGATGGACTCCATCAATTACTTGACCAACGAAAATTTGTTTTCGCTGAACACGTTGCCCAAGCGGTTTGGCGTCGTCGGCAGTGGACCCATCGGCAGCGAAATGGCTCAATCATTCGCGCGGTTGGGCAGCACCGTTTTTCTGTTCGAGCGGTCGGATCGGATTCTCTCTCGAGAGGACGCCGATGCAGCCGCGGTCGTGCAGAGGCAGTTCGAAAAGGACGGCGTTAACCTCGTCTTGGGCGCTCAAGACATGGAACTCGCACCCGCCGGTCCTGCCGGCGGGCAGATCAACGTGAAAGTTGTTCAAAACGGCGCGGTAAATGAAACCCTCGTCGACCAATTGCTGATCGCCGTCGGGCGCGCCCCCAACGTTGACGGCTTGAATCTGGAGAAGGTCGGGGTGAAGTGTCACGACAAAGGGGTCCAAGTAAACGACCACATGCAAACAACCAATCCCAATGTCTACGCCGCCGGGGATGTTTGCTCCCAGCACCAGTTCACACACGCGGCCGATTTTCAGGCGCGGATCGTCATTCAAAACGCGCTGTTTGCGGTTGGCCCCTTTGGCCGAAAGAAAGCCAGCGATCTCATTATCCCGTGGGCGACTTATACGTCCCCCGAAATCGCCCATGTCGGCATGTACCCCGCCGACGCCAAAAAATCCGGCGTTGAAATCGACACCTACGTCCAATCGTTGGAACACGTCGATCGAGCCATCCTTGAGGGAACCGACGAAGGATTTATCAAGATCCACACCCACAAAGGAACCGACACGATCGTTGGTGCAACCATCGTTGCCGAAAACGCGGGAGACATGATTTCTGAAATCACGGTGGCGATGAAAAACAAGGTCGGACTGGCGGGAATCGGAGCGTCGATTCATCCTTATCCAACTCAAGCCGAAGCAATCCGGAAACTTGGGGATCAATACAATAAGACGAAGCTAACCCCAACCAATGCAAAGATACTCAAATTTTTGATGAAACTGAACGTCGGCAAATAGTTGATAGCGCTGACTCGATCGGCTGCGGTGTGTTGGGGAAACCGAATTTGATGTCGCCTCTTTGATGTCGCTTTTTATTTGGGAACCTTGGGCGGTTTTGGTGGCTTCTTTTTTGCTTCCTCGGTCGTAGTCATCACGGGGAATCCGTTCATTTGACGCCAGACCTCGTAGCCCAAGGACACCTGTCCCAACTGTACCCAACCGTTGGTGCGGACGCCTTGGCGGAGAAAACGATTGCTTTCGATGGGCCATTCGTCGTACGCTTGGTCGGGCGTCACCAGAATTCTAAATTCGCCCTTGCCATTGTCGGTGGCGTCCATCGTCGCCACTCTGCCAGAAAAGGCTCCCACCGCCAGCGACGGCCAACCGGCAATTTGAACCGCTGGCCAACCTTCAAACTGAAGCCGAACTTCTTGATTGAGTTTCACCAGCGCGATGTCGTTGCCATTGAGGTAAAGTTCGACCGCTTTTTGGGTTGCCTCGGGAATGATCGTCAACAGCGCGTCTCCCTCCTTCACCGCGTCCCCCCGTTCGTTAACATTCAATCGAAAAACAGTTCCGTCGCGCGGCGCCGTGATCGTCATTCGACTCATCTGACCCAGTTTCATCTCGACATCCGCGATTTTCGTGCGGACGTCGGCGCCAATTCCCAGTGCGTCTTGGACCATCGCTCTGGCGTAGTCGATCTTCGTTTGAGCGACTCTACGTTTTTCTTCCAGCTCTTCCTGCTTGGCTTTTAATTCGTTCTTCAGCGACGCCACGTCTTCGCCGATCGAATCAAAGTCGGCCCGAGTCACGTCCCATTCCTTTTTGAGTTTCTCAATTTCCTTGGCAGGCTTGAGCCCTTTGCGGAACAGATCTTGCTGTCGTTCATAATTTAATCGGGCCTGCAGTTCTTTGGCTTTGTAAGCGGCGACCTGTCGTTTCTTACTGCGCAGCTTTGCTTCGGCCGACGATACCATCTCTTTTGCCGCGCTCATGGTGAACTCCAGCGCTTCGGTCAGACCAGCGACGTTGTTGCCGTAGGCTTCTGCTTTGACGTTTGCCGTATCTTCCTTGGTCCTCAATTCACCGAGCTGCTGGTTAAGTTGCTCCACCATGTTGGCCGCGAACGGTTGAACCTCCAGAAGAAAATCGCCCCTTTTGACCACCGCGCCTTCCACCAAACCGTCCGCGATATTGGCGACGATCCCCTTGGCCGGTGACTTCACCGACTGCTGCCGCTCTTGCGGTGCGAACGCCACGACTTGTCCGGTGCCCTTGGACGTCTGTTGCCAAGGCAGAAACGCCATCGCAAGCGCCGAAACGACTAAGCCGATCAACAGCAACTTTGCCAACCGAACCGCGAACTCGGAGGACTGCACCAAGTGAATCGCGGATTTGAGATTCTTCTTCGGCGTTGGGACCGTCGTGGCTGGGTTGTTGGACTTATTGTTTTTCATCTTATTTTCGTTCTAAATTCTCAAAATGAAGCAGCTCGGACCGGCGGAGGCCTAACCGGAAAATGGGGCCATCGTCCATTGGTCGGCGTCCAAGTCCAACGTTTGGCTGGCCCAACGCGCGATGGAAACCCGCCCGGTCGAGATCACGATCGTGGTGTCTTTGGTAAATGATTGCAGCCGTGACAGGACGTCGGCGGTGTCCTTATCCGAGAGTCGGTCAAGCAAACCGTCGATGAACAAAATTCCTGGCTTAGCGATCAACGCCCGCGCCAACATCAGCCGAATCGCTTGTCCCTGAGACAGCGGATAACCGCTGATGCTCAACCGCGTATTAAAGTCGTCCTCTAAAGCGGCGACAACTTCCCTCAAACCAAGTCCGCCGACGATCTCGTTGACTTTGGCCGAACCGATCATTTCACGGCCCATGCGCAGGTTCTGTTCCACCGACCCTTCGAATAATTCGACCTCGCGAATCAGACTGATTTTTTGTTGCAACGATTCAGCGCTGAGCGCGTCGACTCGGTAGTCGTCCAACAGCACATGACCGGCGGCCGGTTTTCGTTGCCCGACCAACACTTCGGTCAGCTTCTCTCGTAACAGTTCAGATCCGCCCAAAATTGCGTAAGTCTGCCCGGCTTTTAGATCGACGGTCGTTGTTTGCGTTTGCCCCTCGATTTTCACATCCACCATTGACAGTCCATCGGCCCCTGGGTCCTGCACCAATTGCAGTTTGTCCATCGGTTCCACCGGTAGGTCGAACAGCTTGCCAAGTTTGTCCACCGAAGCCATCAGGTCATAGTAACTTTCGAGGTCTTTACCGATCTTCGCAAATGAGCCAAGGATCACCGTCACAATCAGCTCTGCCGCAACCAACTGGCCCAACGTCATTTGTTGTTCGATCACCAGGTAACCGCCCAGTGCTAACAGAACCGTCGCGGCAACGACTTGCATGGTCATCGTAAAGGAAACCTGAGCCAGCAGAATACGAAAGTGGCGTTGACGATGGTTGATGTATTGAGCGGCCAGTTCGTCAGCGCGATTGATCGCAAAACCCAAACCGCCGTTGTACTTAAATGTGGTCGGGTGCCGAACAATCTCTTGCAGCCAAGCCGCCGTTTCGTATTTTAGCTGCGATTCGTCCTTTGCCGTTTTGACTGCTCCGCGACCGATGACCCACAACACGACCGCCATGATCGCCAGCAGGCCGATATCATAGCCCAGCAAAAACGGGTGGTAGAAGGCCAGCACCGATAGTCCGATGACGGTTTGAAGCACCAGCATCAGCGATTCAAGCAGCAGTTTCGAGGTCACCTTCTGCACGGTGACGATGTCGAAAAACCGATTGACCAATTCGGGCCCGTGATATTTTTTCCACGTCAAAGATGGTACGCGTGTTAGTCGGTAGGACAGATCTTCCACCGTCCGTACAAAAAGTTTCCGCTGAATAATCTCGGACACCCACGTCATCAACACGCTCAGCCCAGCTCGAAACGCCAAAAAGATCAGCACGATCAACGAAAGCACGATCAACGGCTGTAGTGATCGACCGTAAGCGATCGTGTTCACGATCGCTTCCACCGCCAGCGGCAGCGTCAGGCTCAGTAGACCGATAACGATCGAGTAAACGACAATGACGCGAACGTCGCGCGCTTCGGGTTTGAGCAATGCCACGAATCGCCGAAACGGTTTGAGTGGTTCGGTTTGCGTTCCCGACTGGTATCGAAACCGCGAGGCGTGTTCGGCGGCCAGCAACGGTTGGACTAAAAACCAGGCATACTTTTTATCGGGGTTTCGACGAAGCTGTTTTCGAAGTGATGATCTGGCAACGGTTTTGTCGGCACCGTTTTGGTGGATCAAGAACTTCCCTCGGGACTTTTGAGACACGACAAGGACCGGCCTCTGTTCTTCGTGCTCGGCCGAAATTGTTTTCGCCAAAACAACGCCACCAGCGCTAACGGTTTGCGACAGCTCTCGCATCGAACCGGACATTTCGCGAAACCGAATGCCGAAGTGTTTGCCAACCGCATTGAGTTCGTGAAGTTCGCTTACGTTCAAACCATCTTGGTTTAGATCTGCCTGACTTGGGTAGACCTTGTTTGCCGAAAAGGCGATCCCCAAATGCTCGCAAATGCGCTGCATCAGGCGGGGGATTTCATTCGCAGCAATTCGATTTTGAGAAAGGGGTTGTGACACGCTGTAAAACTTTCGGGGGGGATACAAGCTGTTTTAGATTTCGGCAGAGATCCCTTTCCTGTGTGCATTAGAAAGGAACTTTGTCGAATTCCACTACGTTAAAATCATCATCTGCGACCTCACAAGGTTAGGTTTCAATTAGCCATTTATTCGACGCTGTGGGCCCTAGAAAACTGACTTTGGCAGGACTAATTTCCATTCTAACTGGCGTAGTCAGCTGACATGCCGCAAAACCCACACCATCCTCACATTTACACCCGACGGTGCACAAGGCTGGAGATGTGAATCATCGCACAGCTCTCTTCCCCTTCGTTAGGCAGTACCAAATTTCGTAGCGGGATTCGCCAGAGTTTTTCCAATCCAAGCCGCGCAACGTGTTGCGAACCCACGGCGCGGTTTACCGGCCGAGAAGCTTGGCAGCGGGCCCGTGAAAACGCGTTGGTTAAACCCCCGGAAGGTGTCGAGAAAAGTCATCGCCCTTCCGCCTCAAAACTCCAATCCACGAAGTGATTAAATCGTATTCCGCCACCCACCTATGAGTCCAATAGATAAAAGGTATTTGGAACCTGCAAAAAACAGAAGTGTTGGTTCTCGCCCCTTGGAGCCTACGCAGAATCTTGCTTGAGTAAATCGACGTATTGGCCGAACGTTTCGAACACCGATTCTTCGGGAACCAAATTCGGAATTAGCTCGATGCGCCTGAGCATATCATCAGGCTGCGTTTGCAATCCGCTGATGATGACCGTTTTGCCTTCTTGCGAAAGTTTGTGAATCGAATCCTCGAGCGCATAAAGTCCCGACTGGTCGATGTAGGGCACACGCTCCATCCGGACAATCAACGTCTCGGCCTCTTCAGGTAGCTCGTCTGACATCGCGCGGAAACCAGAACTGAATCCGAAAAACAGCGGTCCGTAAAGATGCTTGATGAAAACTCTGTTCGATGTCGATTCCACGATCTCGGCTTCGTCATCCCAAACCGGTTCCGGATCGAGTGATGTCAGCGTCGATTCAGATTCCGCCAGATCGCTGGCCTGCTTCATGAACAGGACGCTGGCCAAAACGACGCCGGCAGCGACGGCATGAATTAGATTCCCAAACACTGTCCAAACCAACACGACCAACATCACCGCTGCGTCGGCTTTGGGTACGCTTAGAAGATGCTTAAACCCTTTATAGTCGATGATCGCGACGCCAACGGAAATCAACAGGCCCGCCAACACGCAAAGTGGGATATAAGACACCAGCGTGCCCAGCCCCAACAACGCAACCAACTGAAACACACCGTGCGTGATCCCAGAAAGCCGAGTCCGCGCGCCGGATTTAATCGCCACCACGGTGCCCTTGGTCGCTCCGGCACCAGGGATACCGCCAAAGAGCGCGGCAACGACGTTGCCAATGCCCTGCCCTATTAATTCGCGTTTGCTATTGTGCCGATCTTTGGTGATGTTGTCCGCGATCACCGATGTCAGCAACGAATCAATCGAACCCAACAACGCCAGGGTGACTCCTGATTGTATAATGAATACGAAGTGGTCAGGCGAAACGTTCAACAGAGCGCCAATTTTCAGCGGCGGAAAGCCTTTGGGAATGTCACCGATCACCGGAACATCCAGCCCCAACGCCAGCGCGGCGATGGTGCCGACCAACAGCGCGACCAACACCGAGGGGACTTTTTTGGTGATCAAAGGGAACGTGTAGTTCACAACCAGCGTCAGCAAGCCCAGGCCCACCGCGGCCCAGTTGAGCGTCGCCAGCGGTTGGCTGATGTCGGTGAATACTTTCAAAGTTGACTTCGGCGAAGCGCTACCCATCAGCGGCCATAGCTGCAAAAAGACAATAATCAATCCAACGCCGCTCATAAATCCCGACACAACCGGATAAGGAAAGTAGCGGATGTACTTTCCAATTCCCAACAGCCCCAAGATAATCTGAAAGACGCCACCGGCCAGAAAGCACATCAGCACGATGCCGATCCCTTCTTCGATGCTTCCGGTGGCTTCGATTGCGAACATAACGATCGCCGCCGAAACGACCGTCATTGGGCCGGTCGGCCCAGAGGCTTGGGTGGCAGTGCCGCCGAACATGGCCGCAAAGATCCCAACACCGATCGCCCCGTAAAGCCCCGCCGCAGCGCCCAATCCGGATTGAACACCGAACGCTAAGGCTAACGGTAATGCGATAATTCCAGCGACGATTCCGCCGCTGAGGTCGCCTTTGAGATTTTTGAAGTCGTAGCCCATTGTTGGTGACCCAGAGTCTTACCCGATTGATAAAATGTTGGTAGCAACGGCAGCCGCTACTGATTCAGTCGGACATTATGCTGATTCAAGTTATGTGTTCAAGCGACGTGTTCGAAGTGAGTGTTGGGGTTGGGTTGGAATTGACCATTGGCCGCACCGTCGTTACTGGTTTGTTTGAGACGCACGCCAGCGGCTGATGGTAAAACAAAGAACCTGAAAGTTCGAACTTGATTGGCTGGTGTTTCTTTTGTCTCGGAGATAGGATTCCCTACCGAATGTATTACCCTTTCAAGGTAGAATCTATCAGGCGTCGGTCCTCTAGCAACCAACCGATGTCACCAACAGGAGAACTGCAAAGTCAAAATTTTCGTGCGATGTGCAATTCGGGAGGTCGAGG
>CAYOZV010000003.1:35024-54939 GCA_964408465.1 uncultured Pirellulaceae bacterium | reverse complement strand
AGACTGAGCCGGTTTGCGGGTTTGGCCGCTTTTGGATTTGCCGTTTGCGGGTTTGGCTGGTTTTGATTTGCCCGCGCTTAGCCCCTCTTTTTCATCGGCTGATTTGCCTCGAAGCCTGTAGCTTCGTCCGGTGATTTGGATCACTTCAGCGTCTTGCAGGAAGCGATCAAGGATCGCGGTGGCCGCCGGGACGTCGCCGATCAACTTCCCCCAATCCTCCAGCGGACGATTGCTGGTCATCATCGTGCTGCGCAGCTCGTGGCGACGCATGATCACCTCGAACAAGAACTCGCCGCTCTTCTTGGGAAGCTGCTTCATCCCCATGTCGTCCAGAATCAGTAAGTCAGGTTTTAGATAACGCTTGAGAACCTTGTCGTGACCTTCAAACGCCTCGTCATGCAAGAAGTCTGAAACGCAAAAAGCCCGTTGTTTGAAGGTTCAAACAACGGGCCCAGATTTAGAGCGGAGATGACAAGATTCGAACTTGCGGAACGGTTTGACCCGTTCACCTAATTAGCAATCAGGCGCTTTCGAC
The DNA here is from genome assembly GCA_964408465.1 of uncultured Pirellulaceae bacterium. Classification (GTDB taxonomy): domain Bacteria; phylum Planctomycetota; class Planctomycetia; order Pirellulales; family Pirellulaceae; genus Mariniblastus. The sequence continues at coordinate 54,404 of CAYOZV010000003.1, read as the reverse complement.
CACTCAGCCACATCTCCATAAACAACAACAGCACCGCACACATGCAGATTGGGCCGTTGGGCGTATAATATGTCCAATTCGGGTGGTTCTTACAAGGTCTTGATCTAAAAACTTTCAATCGGCCAGAGAAGCAGAAGGAAATACGACATTTTCCGAATCTGCTCCAGCCAAGCTGAAGATTCCGTCTTACGTTAGCGTTTTCAATTAAGCGCTAGTTGGTCGTTCGGCCAATGAGGTCTACGGGATGAGAAGAAACCTTGAGGCTCCTGGTGGAATAACGAAAACTCGTTTAACCCATTAGCCGGGCTCGCACGTGTGCACCAAAAAGCGTGCGTCTGAGTCTAACGGATAGGTCTGAGGGGAGCTCGTTGCTTTGATTGTTAAATCGAGTAGTTAACCCGTGCCCCATTGAGGAGCACCGCGCACGTCCCGTGCGCCCGTTTGCTTGGATTACTACCAAGTCAGTGTTCAAGTGTGTGTTATTGATAAAGATAGAGAAGCCGTTTTGACCAACCGTTCTGTTGGCAACGAGGCAGGGCGAATAGAGGTTAAACGAGTTTTCGTCATCCCACTCGTTGCCTCGTTAACTGGCTCAACTTTCCACCGGACCAACATCCATAGAAAAAGGGAAGCGATGAAGTATCGCTTCCCTTTCAAAATCTGAGACTTGGATCCCTAGGATCGAGTCGTCTTAAGATCGTTTACGTCGTGAGACGAGTGCAACAGAACCAAGCACCAAAAACGCGAGCGATGATGGCTCTGGAACGGCAGTAGAAGGTGTGGCTTCTAAAGCTGCATTTCCTGTTGCTGAAGCAAACTCTTCAGACAGGTCGATAAGGTCTTCATTGTTACGAGCGAGAATACCTTGAACTCCCGGGGCAAAGCCCAAAGAAGCACTGCCTTCGCCAACAACGTCGAAGTTGACTGTACCAAGCAAAGTGCCGCCATTAGGACCGACATTTGCATTAAACGCTGGGCTGAAACCATTGAGACCAGGATTGATGCCAGCTTGGTTGAGGCTCACTGAAAACAGTCTTCCACTACCATCAGGATTCGCTGTAATTTCAGACGAATTGAACAAATCTTGGCCAGTAAGTGAAATGTTTGGATTATTGGCCGTTCCGCCTGTGATGCGAAGCACAGTATTGTCACTGGTTGTCAGATTGATATCAGCGGCGTTGAAACCAAACATTCCGTCGGAAAAAATGAATGCTTCGCCGGCCACAGTCCCTGCGGGCAGAGAAGAAGCGTCGGTCAGTTCGGTGTCACTAAACGAAAAAAAGAAACTCTGAGCAGAAACAAGTGCTGGGCTGGCGACGATCATCGCAGCAGCAACTAAAACTCTCTTCAACATGGCATCTCCTTAGAAGTGTTTAAAATGGGGTACAGCGGGCCTGCGATACACAGAACCACGCCTACAAAGGTGTAATCCAGATGCCTACCATAACCCGACTAATCCGCACTCACAACCAGCCGTCTTGTTTTGTTGACAAATAAGCTGAGGAGCCGCTTCGCCACCTTATTCCCGCTCAGCGTGGTTTAAACGCGCGTTTGCATGAAGCCAAACCGGCATTTGAAATGTGAAGGCCCATCGGTTTAGCCCGTTTTTTGCAACGAGTTGTTGTAGCGGCGCTCACAAAAGCAGGGTTTGGTCGCGTTTGGCAGGCGACCTAGAAAAGTTCAGCTGAGGCGCTGGGCCGGTGCCGTTTGGCAATTGGAAAAATGGAAAAAAATCGCAACGCAATGCTGGCGGTCGGTTCGTTGGCTGCTCTATTCCTCTTGGGTGCCGGTGAGATTGGTCAACGCGTAGAAGAAGGCATTTGTCTCCGTTGACGCCGAGCAGAAAACTTCACTGATGGTTGCCATTGGCGGCCAACCTTCATCAAAAAATTCCGCTGCTGCGGACATCAAAATTAACTCGCTAGTGCTTTGTAGTGCTTTGTTCCAGTTTGATTTGAGGGTCGGCCGTAGTGGGATTCGCCAGAATTCCTCAGAGCAGTCTGGGATAAAGGACTGCTGGCGAAGTCGACTACCCTCAGATTCAGTTGGAACGAAGCTCTAGGCAGAAGTGTTGTCACCTGCGAAGTCGCCCACCTTGTAAAAAATGGGCGGCCAATTCCCACCCCATCAGCAAATCGGGGGCCGTGATTACCGATGGGCAGAGGAGAAATTGGAGCATACAATGGAGGCCGTTGGAAACGCCGCTGTTAATTGTTACGCTCCCGAGCCATTGGCTCAGATCTTCAAGGACTCCGCAGAAACTCCGATGCCGCTAGTTGCTCATATTCCACTGCCCACCTTCGAATACCTGCATGACCGCGGGGAAAACGTACTGGAACTTGGCGACGCCTTGCAGCAGGACATTCGGGAACTGCACGTGGGATTTCTCAACATGATGCCCGATTCGGCGCTCGTGGTCACCGAACGCCAGTTCATGCGGTTGGTCGGCAGCAGCAACCAGATCGCTCAACTGTTCGTCCATCCCTTCACTATCCCCGGTCTGCCACGCGGGCCCGAAGCCCAAGCCTACATCGACCAATACTATCTTCCGTTCGAACAACTCAAAGCCGATGGACTGGACGCCCTGATTATTTCCGGCGCCAATGTCGCCAATCCGATCTTGGAACAGGAGCCCTTCTGGAAAGCACTGTACGAGATCATTGATTGGGCCGCCGATCACGTTACCTCGGTCCTTTGCTCTTGCCTCGCGACGCACGCCTTGGCCAAAGCGATTCACGGAATTGATCGCAAACGATTGCCCGAGAAAAAATGGGGCGTCTACTCGCACCGCATCGCACCGATGGATCACCCTTTGCTGCGCGACGTTAACACTCGGTTTGACGTGCCCCACTCCAGGTATAACGAGGTCAGCCGCGCCCAAATGGAGGCGGCGGGGATGAAGATTCTGGCCGCTAGCGCCGACAGCGGTGTGCACTTGGCGGTCAGCCCCGATCACTTTCGGGTCGTCTATTTCCAAGGCCATCCCGAATACGATCGGAACAGCCTGCTGAAGGAATATAAACGTGAAGTCGGCCGGTTCGTTGCGGGTGAACGCACCGATTATCCCCCACATCTGGAAAACTATTTCTCGCCAGAAGCCGCGGCAATTGTGGATGCTTACCAAGGCATCGTCCATGACTGCCTTGACCGCGGCGCGACCGTCCCGCCCTTCCCCGAGGAACAAATCGAACCCCACTTGGACAACACGTGGCTGGACACAGGCAAATCGATCGTCAACAACTGGTTGGGCATGGTGTACCGTTTAACCAACAACGACCGAAAGATTTCCTTCGCCGAGGGCGTAGATCCGAACAATCCACTAGGTATAAAAATTAGTAATCAGGACTAAAAAAATGAAACCAGAAACAATTGCGATCCACGGCGGCTACGAAACCGACCCCACTACTAAATCCGTGGCGGTCCCAATCTACCAAACCGTCGCCTACGAATTCGATGACGCTCAGCATGGCGCGGATCTATTTAATCTGGCTGTACCGGGCAACATCTACACCCGCATCATGAACCCGACCGCTGACGTGCTGGAAAAACGCTGTGCCGAACTGGACGGCGGCGTCGGCGGACTGGCCCTGAGCGCCGGCAGCGCGGCGATCAATTACTCGATCCTCACCATTGCCGAACAAGGCCGTAACATCGTGTCGGTCCCGATGCTCTATGGTGGGACCTACACGCTGTTCGCCCACATGCTGCCCAAACAAGGCATCGAAGTCCGCTTCGCCGAAGACGACAGCGCGGCGGCTTTAGAAGCGCTGATCGACGACAAAACCAGCGCCGTATATTGCGAATCCATCGGGAATCCGGCGGGCAACGTGGTCGACATCGAAGCCATCGCCGCCATGGCCCACAAACATGGCGTTCCGCTAATCGTCGACAACACCGTTGCGACACCGGCGCTGATCAAACCCATCGATTACGGTGCGGACATCGTCGTTTACTCGTTGACCAAATACATGGGCGGCCACGGTAACTCCGTTGGCGGCATGATCGTCGATTCGGGGAAGTTCCCTTGGGCCGAACATGCCGATCGGTTCCCCATGCTGAACGAACCCGAAGCTTCCTATCACGGCGTGGTCTACACCGAAGCGCTCGGCCCTGCCGCCTACATCGGGCGTGCTCGAACCGTTCCACTTCGCAACACCGGCGCCTGCATCAGTCCAATGAATGCGTTCTTTATTATGCAGGGGATGGAGACGCTGTCTCTGCGGATGGAGCGTCATTGTGAAAACGCAAAGGCCGTCGCCGAGTATCTGGCCAAGCACCCCAAGGTCGCGTGGGTGAAGTACGCCGGACTTTCGGAATCCCCCTACTACGAACATGCCAAGAAATACACCGACGGAAGTCCTTCGGGGTTGATGTCGTTTGGAATCAAGGGCGGCTTCGACGCGGGCGTAAAATTCTACGACGCGCTGGAGCTGTTCAAACGGCTGGTGAACATCGGCGATGCAAAATCTCTGGCGGCCCACCCCGCCTCGACGACTCACCGTCAATTGTCAGACGAAGAACTGGCATCTGCCGGCGTCACCTCGGACATGATTCGCCTGTGTGTTGGAATTGAGCACATCGACGATATCATCGCCGATCTCGATCAAGCACTCGCGGAGGCTTAGGAACTGTAGAAGGCTGTCGCTCCGCGGAAGTTTGCACTTCCGCGGAAGCGCTGTGAGTTCATTAGCCCCAAAGACGAGATTCGATTCAACAGGCCGCGTCATTACAAGGAACGGGCAGCCAATTACGATTCGAGGGAAACAAGTTTCTCCTCATGCGATTGAGCAAGCGGTGAATCGCGGCGGTGCCAGCCCAAGAGATTTTGCGAGCGTTAGCAGCCACCGCAGCATGAAGTACCAGTCCGCTTGGCCATTGCAATCAAAGATGAATCAGATGCCGAAGGCACGCCGATCCATGGACGGTCGGCGCATGACAGGCCCGGAGCCATGGATGGCGTCGACCGATGATGCCATGGAAGCGGATCCGCGTTGCGGAGGGTTGGTTGTCAATGAAAGTGCTCAGGCCAACTCCCCGAACGGTTCTCCAATATCGAAGCGTGCCACCGTGTATATACAAAGCAGGGGTAGACCACGGCGTCCATCGCCGTCGCTGCATGAAGGCCAAATTGACTGGATATTGCGTGCTTTGCTGTTAGAATTATGGCACTACTGATTCGCCCAAGGAGCTGTCTGTGCCTAGGAAGATTCGAGAACTCATTGCTGACTTGGAGAGAGCTGGCTTTAAAAATCGGGGTGGAAAAGCCAGTCATCGGAACTTTGTCCATTCGAATGTTGCAAAACCGGTGACGATCTCCGGCAAATCTGGTGATGATGCGAAAAAGTACCAAGAGCGTGCTGTGACAAAGGCAATCGAGGAATCCAAATCATGAATGCTGCTGGAAGATACGTAAAAATCGTCGAATGGTCTGAGGAAGATAACTGCTTCGTTGGCAGCTGCCCGGGCTTGGTTCATGGAGGTTGCCATGGCAAAGATGAAAAGTCAGTTTTTGCTGAACTTTGCCAGATCGTAGAAGAAGCAGTCCAGCTATACCAAGTTGAGAAAAGGCCCTTACCGCCGGTCACATCTGGGTACGATTGGGCAAATACGATTACAAACACAACTACGAACAAGTGAGATAACGTTTCGGTTCGACCGGTGCAACTGCCCCAAAGGGAATAGCCTCGGTTTAAGGCAACGCCGTTCAATGAACTGATTTGTTTGGCTCAAAGCCATGTCAGCAGTTTAACGATTAGCCGGCAGGCGTCGACGTTTAGGCGCGGCCAAACGCAGTCGCCTGCCGGATTTTCGTTAAACGAAAATGGCCTTCATTGAACGGGATTGCGGTGAAAGTGTTTCGTAACGGCTCCCAAACGGAGGCGAATACCCGCCGGGCGATGTGTTGGAGCGACAACGACAGATTGAGTCCATTCGATTCATCTTCTTTTGCGACGGGCAACCAGCCCAACCGAACCCAGCATCAACAGTAGCATCGCTGAGGGTTCGGGAACAGCATCAACGGTCAGCGTTGCACTTCCAAACGTCGGGTCAAGAAGTCCTATGAAAACAAGGATGCCTTGGGGCCCCAACGCGAGGTCCAGCGTTGCGTCACCGAGCCCGACCACGTCGTAGTTCACCGCCGCGAGCAAGACCGCTCCATTGGGACCGACGCCGGCGTCAAAATGAGGATTAAACATCTCCGTGATCGCTGGATTGATTCCGTTCTGAGTCACATTCACCGCGAAGAGATTGCCACTTGCCCCGCCGTCTTCAATGGTTACCTCGGACGAATTAAAAGCTGACCCACCAAGGGTGGGAAACGGTTCGTTAAAAGACCTGCCATCAGTCAGCAGGATCACGCTTGCGTCGCTGGTCGTGAAATTAAGATCAATCGCATCAAAAGGAAGTAGACGATCGGAAAACAGATACGCGGTTCCAGAAGTGCCTAGCTGTTCATTGACAGAAGTCACCGCCGATTCCGATTCGAACGACCAAAACAGATCTTGGGCGGAAGCAAACTGGGAACTGCCGACTAAAATCACCGCGGCGACCAATAAACGTTTTAACATAATTGTCTACCTAACTTTGAATCTCACCAACGGCTAAACCGTTGCTTTCCGCTTTGATTTATAATGATTGATCAACCCGTTTGTGGAAGAGTCATGTGAATCCACATCGCCCTCGGACTGAAGTTCGGCGAAAATGGTCTTGGCCAACTTCTTCCCCAGTTCCACCCCCCATTGATCGAAGCTGTTGACGTTCCAAATGATTCCTTGGACGAAAATCTTATGTTCGTACAACGCGATCAACTGCCCCAACGCCCGAGGCGTCAGGCGGTCCACCATGATGGACGTGGTGGGGCGATTGCCGGTGAAGGTTTTATGAGTCACCAATTCTTCGGTGAACGTCTCCCCCGAAGAAACCAGTTCTTCTCTTACTTCATCCGGCGTCTTACCCACCATGAGGGCTTCGGTCTGGGCGAAGTAATTGGCCAACAGGATGTCGTGGTGATCACCGATTGGATTCTGACTGTGAACGGGCGCGATAAAATCGCAGGGAATGAAACGCGTCCCCTGATGGATCAGCTGATAGAACGCGTGCTGACCATTGGTTCCCGGTTCGCCCCAAATCACAGGCCCGGTGGTGTAGTCTTCGATCGGGCGTCCCTGGCGATCGACGCCCTTGCCGTTGCTCTCCATGTCCCCCTGTTGAAAATAGGCAGAAAAACGATGCAGATATTGGTCGTACGGAAGAATCGCGTGGCTTTCGGCCCCGAAGAAGTTGTGATACCACACGCCGATCATCCCCATCAGCACGGGGATGTTTTGCGACATGTCCGTGGTGGTTCGGAAGTGTTCATCGGCGTCATGGGCACCAGCCAGTAGTTCTTCAAAGGCATCCGGGCCAATGACGATTGCAATCGACAAACCGATCGCCGACCACAGTGAGTACCGGCCGCCGACCCAGTCCCAGAACTCGAACATGTTGGCGGTATCAATACCAAAGGCAGCCACGCCTTCTGCGTTGGTAGAAAGCGCCACAAAGTGAGACGCCACCGCGGCTTTGTCGTTTAAATGATCCAGCAACCAAGTCCGCGCGGAGGTCGCGTTGGTGATCGTTTCCTGCGTCGTGAACGTCTTGGAGGCCACACAAAACAGCGTCGTTTCGGGGTCCAGTTCTTTCAAGGTTTCGGCCAGATCCGTGCCGTCGACGTTGGATACGTAGTGAGGTCGCAGGCCCTCTTTCCAATAGGGCTTGAGCGCCTCGGTCACCATTACCGGACCAAGGTCAGAACCGCCGATTCCAATATTGACGACGTCGGTGAAGACTTTTCCCGTGAACCCTTTCTTTTCTCCCGAGCGAATGGCTTCGGAGAAGGTGCGGACCTTTTGCAATGATTCATTCACCAACGGCATGACATCTTCGCCGTCCACCAAGATCGGTCGATTGGAGCGGTTGCGAAGTGCGACATGCAGCACCGCGCGATCCTCGGTAATGTTGATCTTCTCACCCGAGAACATCGCACCGATGGCGTCGGTCAATTCACATTCAGCAGCGAGCTCCGAAAATAGCGCCAGCGTTTGCTCGGTGATCAGGTTCTTTGAGAAATCCACCAAAATCCCGTCCAGCTTCCGAGTGAAACTATCGAACCGGCTGCGGTCGCCGGCGAACATCTGCCGGAGATTAGTCTTTGCGACCGCCTCTTTGTGCTGGTCGAGCTTCTTCCAGCTGGGCAGTTGATGTGGTTGTTTCTTTGTCGTTTTATCTGACACGAGTTTTCTTTCTTGATTCATTTCATTTACAGGCGGACACAACCATCATTGTCTATTGCGGTTCTAGTTTTGTGTAGACCGACATTAGCATCGACCGAATTGTTCCACAAAATATTGTCGCCTTCGGCACCGCGAATCGAGACTATCACTCAGCGGCGGTTGCGTAGAACGAAATTTCGGCCACCGAGGCGGCGTCGCGCGTGTATCCGGTCAGGCCAACCAGTTTAAAGTAACGCGCCCGCGCTTTGTCGATGGCAAAACTCTGCAGGTCCTCCGAATCCTTGAAGATGTCTTTGATCAAAGGTGCGCCCCACGTCTTACCATCGGTCGAGACGAACAATTCGAAGTCCTTGATTCTCGGGTGGACCGCTCCCTGGCGAGGGAGAAATTCAAATGAATGCAGAATTGATTCGGCCCCCATGTCTACCACGATCTCGTGAGGGTACGGCAGGTCGGTCGGCTGAAACTGAGTGTGCCAGAACGATTGGGCGTTTCCGTCGATGGCCAACTGTGCTGCGTAACGTGGGGCCGCTGCGCTGTCGCACGACATAACTTTCCAGTCGTCCTTCTTGATCAAGCTGGGCACCGTGGCGGGATCGGGCAGGTCGAAAACCAACAGTTTTTGAAATCGCCACACGCTGATTGTTTTCGAAGGCCTGTCACTGGCCAGGCGTTTTTGAAAGTCTTCGATATTCGTGACTTCTTGATCGTCGATCTTGAGCACGACGTCATCGTCCTGCAATTTCACCATCGAAAACAAACCCTTGGTCAACCCTTTGACGATCTTGGCTCCTTTATAGTTGGGCAACCCCGCCGCGGACTTCTCGCCGTCGTTAACGATGTCCTTGATCACACCGCCCATGAAGTCGATCCCGGGGACAACCTCGTCGGCGGTCAGTTCGATTTCAGGGAAATTAGGTTTTCGCGCGATCGCTTTCAAGGACGGCTTTTGCACGCCAAATTGATCCATCGGAAAATTGACCCAACCAATAGCCTCGGCCAGCTCCGTATTGGTCACTCGATAGTCGCCGTTTTGAGGATCGGCAAACTGAGGATCACCGTAAACGCTGTTGGTGTCGGTGCCGTAGGAGTTCTGGATCTTCGTCAGCGCTTCCTTTTGAAAGAAGAGATTCTTATCCAGCAATTTTCCCCAGTGGCGCATGCCGATCGGGAAATACCCGTGCGTGGAGATATTGTTGGTGACCACGTCGCCGCTGTTTTTCAGCCAAACGTGCAGGTTCATCGAATTGTTGATGTTGACGTTGTTGTAAACCGTCCGCAGCATTCCGTCACGCAACTTGATGCCTCCGCTGAGACACACGTTGTTATAAACGTCGTACCACGCCGATCCGTCATCCAGATCAATGTCCCAACCGTGATCGCAGCGAAAACGATTGTTGCGAATCACGATCTTATCCAGCATATCCAACTTCACCAGATCGTACCCATGGATAGCCACTCGGTCGCCGGCGGCCCCTCGATTTTTGGTGTAGTAGCGGTCACGGCCCCAGCTGTTGAACGCGCCGTGGTCGTGGGTTTCCTGTACGGTGAGAAAAACATCGTTGTGTTCAAGAATGTGCCCGCCCCATTTGCCTTCGCTGATATTGATCCCGGCGCGCGGGACGTCGTAGATGCTGTTGCGAGCCACCGTGATGTAGGCTGACAGGCTGATGTGAACACCGGCAGTCTGTTTTTCAACCGCGCCGATGTTATGGATCAAGTTATCGTCGACTCGGCAGTGTTGAGGGTAGTTTTTAGTTTTGGGGCCGCGGGTGAAGTTAAGTTCTTCTAAATCCGGAGCTTCGCCGATGTTGTAGTTTTCGTGCCATACCGTTTCGATGTCGCCGACAAAACAAACACCGCTGCCACCGACGTTGTAGATGTGGCAACCCTGTACCGCGCTGTTTTTGTTGTAGTGATTGAAGAAGACCGCGTTGCCGCCCAGATCGCTCAGTTGGCAGTTGCTTAGAAGGCAATTTTCTGTCCCTTGGAAATGAACGACTCCGCCGCGATAGATGGTCCAATCACTACGCAACAGGCGATCGGCCGTTTTCATGAAGGTGCGGATGGTGCGTTTTAGCGCAAGGCCGTCGATCGACAGGTGCCGGACAGGCGCTTCTAAACTTCCCTTGAATACAAACAACTGCTCAAGTGCGGCCACTTCGAATTCAGCCCGTTTCAGGTCCAAACCTGCCGGCGGATACCAGTACAGTTCCGACCGCTGACGATCCAAATACCACTCGTGAACATCGTCCAGCTCTTCAAAGATGTTTTCCACAAAACGGTAATCGGCGTGCTTGCTGCTGCCGCGGTTGTTTTGAGTCCCGCCCTTAAGGGTGACCTCGCCTTCGTTTTTCTTTCCTGTGATCTGGTAGTGCACTCCGCCCCAACGCGCCTTGTGCATGGCGTGGAAATATCCGTAGGTGGGATCCTTCCACGTGGCCACGCGTTCTTTCGAAAGTGCGTCCGCCGCGACCCCGTTGAAGGCCGGTGCATTTTCGCAGAAGTTGGGATAACGCGCGAGTATCTGTTGTTCGCCGTTGACGAACAGCGTTTCAAAAACCAACCCCTCAGGAACCTTGGTTTTGTAGACGTTGTCGGTGTGCTTGGACCATTTTAATCGATTCAGTTTCTGACCGCCGAGGATCTGCGGCACCTCGTTTTGATAGGCCTTGTAGACGACGGGCGCTTGGGCCGAACCGCCGTCCTCAGCGGTGAAGACGACGGGTTGGGTCAAGTAATATTTCCCCGCGCGGAGGTGCACGGCGACTGCTTCGTCCGGATGAGCCTGCCGGTATTTTCTGACTTCCGTCTGAGCCGAGGCGATGCTGGCAAACGGTTGTTCCAGTGTCCCTTTGTTTTCACTACCGCCCAAAGGAGATACGTAGAAATCCTTCGCCGTCGCCGTGGCGCTCAACGTGGTGCAGGCAAGCAACAGCGCGATAAGGAATCGGAGGTCCGTCGAAGTTTTCTGTTGCGTCATCATGGTGCGCTTGAACGTTAAGCAATTATCAAAGTTTCATATTAAACGTTGGGGCAGATCATTGCAGTGCTACAACTAGATTTGGAATGGAGATTAGGCGGATGCATCCTTAACAAGACAGATGTTTGACCGTGCTAACGATAGTAAAGCCGCTGTCCCCAGTTGCTTCAGCCGAACCATTTAATGTTTTTCTCCCTAGATCGAAACGGAAGCCCCAAATCAAAGGGGATTGTCATTCAGATAGGGATCGGCGAAACCAAATTCTTTCGATGACACTCGCCCCGATTACTGGCCGCTCAAAATTTCAATGAACGGCGCAATGTCTAAGAAGCTCACAAAACCATCCTCATTTACGTCCGCTTGGCGCTGAAACTCACCGGAGGTCAGCCGCCCAATGAAGGGGGCAATGTCCAAGAAGTTGACAAACCCATCAAGGTTGACGTCACCCAAAAGAATCGGAGCCGTTACTGCCGTCAACTCCAGCAGCAACTGCGGGCCGATGCCGTCCAAATCCTCTGAGGAATCCAAACGCACGGCTCCGTCCGATCGGTCCGCTGCTTCGCCGTCTACCCGCACCTCTCTGGCGATCAGTAGCCTCAGGTCATCGTCCAGATTGCTCTTGAGATAGTCAGTGATGTCTAAGGAAACCAGCTTCGTGTTTTGGCCGAACGTCAAATGGCCAAGAAACTCGGCGGTGTCCGAGATGCCGGTTACAAAATTGTCAGCGATCAGCGCTCTTGTCCCCTGTTGTGATGTGTTAAGCAAATTGTTGACGTCATTCCAAGTAACGGTGTCTTGATCCCAATCGTCGCCGCGAATACCAAACACGTGCGTCGTCACAAAATCCGCATTCCCTTCGTCGACATCACCGTTGACTTGAATAACGGCGCGATCCACCAGATCGTTTCCAATGCTAGAGATATCAAACTGCAACAATCCCACCGCGCGACCATTGGACAGGTTGGTGTCATTGACAATGTTCCGCACAAAAATGTTGTTGCTGGATCCAGCGTTGCTGCCGCCGGTGCCCGCCCGTACCGTTGCATCATCGGTTGGCTGAAGTGCGACTAAGTTACCTGCCGCTTCCGAAACAGAGATCAGCGCCACACTCTCAGCGCTCTGTTGGAATGCAATCTGGCCGTTGGACGGGAGTGGTAGGCGCTGAGTTACTTCGGCAATGCTGCCGGTGGAGACTTCTTCGATTTGAACGATGGCGCCCGTTTCAATGTTGAGCGCCGAAAGGTCGAACGTCAGATTGCGGCTCGCCGTCCTTTCGTTGGCCGACAATAGGTAGTACCGACCTTCAGACTCGTTGTGGCTTGCCGCAACATCCAGGTCGTTGATGCTGTGACTGGGTTCATCCAAAAGCGACTGCGAACCGGCGAATCCTTTGGTGAACAGTTTCAACACGCCTGCCGCCGCTGTCGCGCCGCCGACGTTGTAGGGCGCGTCGAAACGGCTGTTGGTGAAGACCGCATTCTTTTGAAGAAAGCTGTCTTGGGCGTTGGAGCTGAACTTAAACACGTACAGCTCATCGGCCTGTTGGTTGATCAAACCTGTAAAGATGCCTCCCAGACGGGCGTAGCGCGACGGGGTGTTGAGGTCGTCGGTCCGAGTATCAAACGTGCCGTTGCTGTGGACGTTAAACTCGGTCAGCCCAAACTTAACAGTGCCGCTGAGCCCGTTAGCTGAAATGTCGTTGAAAGCTTGATCACGAATGAATTTGAGGTCGTTAGCGTATCGGCGGCCGTCTGCGTTGTACTGTTGATAAGCGTAAGTGTGGATCAATCGGAAATCTGGATCTTGCCCCCAAGAAAATTCGTATTTAGATTGCTGATCACCAATTCGCCCCAACCTTGGGCGTCATCACGTGTGTCTGAATTATCCAGTCTGCGAAAATATTCGTTGGCACCACCGGCGGTAATCGGAGCCAGCACGTTGGCGACCAGGCTCTTTCCGAAATCTCGATTGACGTCTTCCAAGGCGCTTTGAATGGCGTCCGACGCTAACTGTAAACGATTGAGGTAGTCGGCCTGAGTGACGTTTTGGCTGCTCTGGTCCGGTTCGTTGTACATGCTGTAACGTTGCACGTCATAGTTACTGCCTAAGTAGTAGGCCTGTGCATAGTAGTGTTGCCAGTGCTCCCAACGGTCCGCCCAACCCGCAGCGGTTCCATTGGCGGCGAAGGGGAAACGCCCCTCGGTGCGATTAATGATCGCCAGCGGACTGATCCCGTTACGTGATAGCTCTCCGTAGGCAAGATCGAAATTGATAAAACCTGATTCGTTATTGGCGTAGCCATCCTCGAATTCAGCAAAATTGATCAACGCCGGATCGGTCGGATTGGCTCCAACCGCAGCGCGACGGTTGAGAAAAGAAGTGAGACTGTTGACCCCATCGCCATGACCGGGAATGTCGTCGTCCCGTTCGATGTTAGGGGCCGACGTAAAGATCCGCGCACCGTTGACTCCTGTCCACCGCCAGTAACTGGTCGTGTTCGCGCCCGGAAGGAAATTGCCGCTGTTGAGCCCGATGATGCTGGGCGTGCTGCCGACGGTGTTGGAGTGAACGGTCACCGTCTGCCCGAAGCTTCGACCGGCGATCAGCACCAGCCCCACAAACCAACAGCAGGTCATCCTCTTCATGCCACTTGTTCGAAAACGTTTCAGCACACCAGTCAAAACGAGCGAAAAATTCATGCGATGTACTGCCGATAGGTTAGGTGGAGAGAACTGTCATCTTGGAAGGTGAGGCATAACCGGCCCTTCGCAAACAGCAGCTTCGAATTTTGAGGAGGGAACGAAGTTTGTTTCGTGTGTTTAAGACGACGGATTCGCGACGTCTCTTTCAGATTATCGCCAATTATCGCCTAATGGCAGTCACTTATAGATGGGTGACGCGTCGAACACGAACCGTAGATTTGGCTCTTAGCCGAATCGCCCTTCAGTTTCGATCGGGCTGAGAGCCCAATCTACCCGAAGCAAACCGCTTCGAAGTCAGGTTGAGGTGCAAAAGTCGTTCAGGTGAATGCCATTGGGTTATCGCCCCCGATATTATGTCTTAGGTTTTGCCATGGGGCAAGGAAACTCGTGGGCTGCCAAGGAGAACTGCAAAGTAAAATTTTCGTGCGATGTGCAATTTGGGAGGTCGAGGCTCCGACCGAGACCTATTTGATTTCATCGGTTTCGGGCGGAGCCTCAACCTCCCGGTTCACGCGAAAACCGTTCGGTGCATTTCTCCCTAAAGGTCTCCATCGGCGGCAATCGAGATCGAGACGACTCGTTGTTCTAATTTCAGCTCCAAAACATCTCCGTCCAATCGCCTCACCTGGGGAATGGCTTGCCCGTCGGCAACGCAACAGGCAACCACCTGATGATCGCGCGACGGGGCCAACTGCCAATCAATGTGAAACATGTCGGCGTTGGCATCTGATTCGATCGCGCTGCCGGAGATGTTCAGCTCATCGGTGTAACCGCGCGTCAACGTCGCCCGCGTCTGCCGATGATTCAATAGGCAGCATTTGAAATTGCCAGTCCTCTTTTCTAAATCGCTAAGCAAAACCTCGGCGTCATCCGAAACGAGTTCCACTTGCAGTCCGCTGTGGAGACGCCAATTCAACGATTTGTCTACGTTCAGTCCGATCCTGTCGACCATGATCAGCCCGACGTCTTCCAGCAGAACGAGCGTTCGATAGAAACGTTGTAGCGGTTGGGCGTACGATTCACTCAAATCCAAAGTCACAACGTGAAAGTCGGATTCGGTCCGCCTGCGTATGACTCGCCCTACCGCGTTGGGGTGGTCAAGTATTTGCCCATCTCCGTCGACCAGCGGCAGGTTGTGGGCGATCGTCTGACGAGTCCACCGACGGTGATGTTGGCTTCCGAAACGATAGCCGAAACTTCCTGTCGGCACCAAAACACCCACGCCGTTTTCAAAGAAACCGATGTTCCCCTGATCACCATGACGGTGCGAACTATTGCCGAATGCACTGGCGCGATAGTACAACGCCATTTGCTTCCGCGTCAACTTTCCCAACCCCGCATGGGCGTAGTAATGATTGATCGCCGTTGGTTGGTCCAGCATCTGATCGCCGGGCTGTTTCTTCTTCGCCGCCGACTCATGTGCGATCTGATTCACCGTTGGCACGACATCTAACAAGTGCAGGCGATAGTCAACGATCGAATCCTCAAGACGCTGAGATTGCTTTAGATCGGCGGCATCCCCACTCCTTCCGGCGTAGATTCGGAGCGGGTTCTGCGCGAAGAAACCGGGCCACTCGCCCCCATCGCGCCTGCACCAAAATCCGTCACCAAAGGGATAGCTGGTTTGCTGGGGGGCAATGAAGTCACGGGCGAAATCAAGGAAGTTTTTATAAAACGGATGCTCGTAGAATGAAAAACCGGTCAGCCTTTCGACGCTCAAGAAGAAGGGATGGAACCACTTGCTATAGGTCGACGCGTAAAAAGGCCCTTCCACCCAACTGCCATCACTCCCGCCGTAAAACGGTAGCACGCCGCGGTAAATTTCCAATGCCTCATCCAGCCACCGTTGGCATTCGGCTCTGTCGTGTTCACGGTACAGCGCTAATCCAGCCACGCCCAAATAGGCAGGCAGCCGAGATGTGTGCGAGTGCCCCGGATGCTGTTTGAAGTCATCTTGAATAAGCCGCCGAGAAATTTGTCGAGCGATCCGAACCAACATCGGGCGGACGAACAGCCCTTTTTCGTTTTCGTTGAGAAGCGGAGCGAGCCAATGGTAGGCGAGGAACAAATTGCGTGCCAATGAACAACCGACTTCGTCGCCCCAAGTACAGGGGCGTAGCAAGGAGGCCGGTCCCTCGACGCTCCACTCGCAAAATTGAAGCAGCCGCCGCGCCGCTTCCTGACCATGCTGCTCATCCCCCCAAATTCGGTACAGGAGGGCGTGTGAAATTAAATCTCGATCAATCCACTTTCGGACGTTCGCGATTGCTTCCCGCTTCCCTTCCTCCTGACCACGTCGGTAGTGATCGGGGAAGCGGATCTCGGACATTGGGACCGCCAGTGACGCCGTGTGCTTGAGCTTCGGATAGACATCGTGACAATGCGATTTAATCAATTCGAGGTCTTCGTCAAAATACATCAACCACTGTGCGCGGCCGTCGCACTTTTGAAACAGGTCCTCCGCGGTTGGAGCTAGGTAGCTGGGCTGCTCATTTGTAATCTCAAACTTATTCCACGCCGAAGCGTTTCCAGCATTTTCATTCGAAGCCGCCAGCAAACGCCACTGATACTGACCACGAGGAAGCTCAAAGGAAAGCTGCAGCGGAGAATTGACGCGCTCCCAGCTCCATTGCTGTCCGCTGGAAACGTTCACCAGCTCCAACCGGCATTGCTCAGATGCGCGGTCACTTGGCCAGTTAAAACTGGGTGGGTTTACCGTCGCAGGATACGCCTGGCAAGGTGAAAGGTAGATTTGAAAGTCATGCGTTCGATCGAAGTTAAGCATCGTTGTCTTCTTTATGAAACCAATGATACTCGCCGGTTTCAGAGTCAATCCTGCCAATGATTTTCGCTGGCGTCCCGGCAGCGATGGAGTACGGCGCGATGTCGCTTGTGACGACGGAGTTAGCACAGATCAAGGCGCAACGGCCGATGCGGCAACCGGGGGTTACCGTCACGCCACCGGTCAGCCAAGCGCCGTCCTCAATCACCACCTTCCCTGCCACGTCGTCGCTTCTGCTGCTGAAGAAATCATCGCCGGGGTGATAGACATGGTTTGAGCCAACGATATTAGCGGTGGGGCCGATCAAAACGTTTTCGCCAATTTCGATATCCCCATTCACATAACTATACAAACCAATGTAGCTCTTCTTTCCGATCTGGTTCTCTCTGATTCTGACGATCGCGCCCGGAGCGATCCTGACGTCTTCGCCGTTTTGGCCTAGGATCTTTGCGCGTTTGGTGTCGTCGTGATGGTTATTGCTTTGGTTGCAATAGAGCGTGAATTTCCGAAACTCTTCGGCGCTCAGTTCGCCACCGTGCTCTTGTTGTACTGACATAGGGTTCCGTTTTTCAATCGCATCGCAAAGTTGACCGTTACCGCGTGGAAGTGTCAGTCTAACCGAGCGATTTGAGTCGCTCCAGCGTCACCGCTGTACACCCGCCCGCGTGGTGTTTGATAGCATTACAAATCTCTCCAGCGGTGAATGAAACCTGCCAACTGAGCCAAATATTCGTAACATGCCGCCTTTTACTGCTTGGGAAAACAGAAAATCGCCGCCCATGCCGGCAAAACAACGTCTTCGAACTTGCCGCCGCCTCCCCCCAAGGGTAAGATTCACACCCCTTCACCTGAACGCACTCCTCTAAAATGGTTCAAACATGCCTCTCCCCTTCCACTGCACGCCACTCACCCGTTTGTTGTGCTCTGCGTTTCTGGTTTCCGTGTTTTCTATATCGTCAACGGTTTGCGCACAGGTCGTTATTTTCGAAAACGATTTCGATGACGATGCAACCGGCACTTACTCGATTTCAAATCTTAACGCGGATTGGAAGTCGCCGCCATTTGACAATGGCGTCGAAGAAGGACGCGTCTCGATCGTAGGCAACTCCAACGCGTTTTCTGGGAAGTCGCTTGAGGTGACGTACCCGGCAGGAGAACACCGCTCAGCTAACTCGGGTGCACAATGGCAGCTTCTTTTTGATGACGAATATGAGGAACTGTTTGTTGAATACCGGATCAAATTCGGAGCCGGTTTCGATTTCGTGCGCGGTGGGAAACTACCGGGCTTGATTGGCGGAACCGCTAATACCGGTGGCGACCGACCTGACGGAACCGACGGATTTAGCGCGCGAATGCACTGGCGGACCGATGGATCTTCTGGCTCCCCGCTGGATCGCGACCGAGCCAACATTTCTCAGTACCTCTACCACCCAGATCAGCCCAACACGTTTGCCGAGGATTTCCGTTGGGACGATTCGGCATCGGGGGAATGGGCCATTTTCGAATCCGATCGTTGGTACCACGTTCGCCACCGCATCGTCATGAATTCTGTCATCAACGGCCAAGGCCAGAACGACGCTATCGTGCAGGCTTGGCTGGATGGAAAATTGGTAATGGACCTCGATGACATTCGCTTTCGTGACGTCCAGTCCCTAAAGATTGACGGATTTTACTTCAGCACATTTTTCGGCGGTTCGGGCGATCAGTGGAACACGTCCAAAGAAGAGGTCGCTTTCTTTGACGACTTCAAAATCTTCACGCATCTGCTGGGGGACGTGGATCGAAATGGCGCAGTGGACTTTTTGGATATCCGGCTTTTTATTGGCCTGCTTACCAGTGGCGAATACCAGACCGAAGCCGACGCCAACGAAGATGATGCTGTTGATTTTCGAGACATCGCCGGATTCATCCGATTGCTCACCGTTGAGTGATGAAGGAATTGGGGTGGAGTTTCTTTGAAGGTGAGAGCCGGAAAAAGAACCGCAGGATCTTGATAGAAGAACCACGGCACACGATTCGAATCGCAACAAATATGATCGGTTGAAAAACTCGGTTTTACTTGGGCTTTTAGATTGAGCCCTGACACAACGGGCGTCGGCGATATAACAATCAAAAGGTTCGTTCAGTGCGTCTGGGATGACTCATAACCGTCGGTCGCCAACCAAGAATTTCTTGCTCATCGGCGTAGCCACGGCGTCGCTGATGCTGGCCGTTTCAGCCTACGGATGGATTCAGCTACCTGCCGGCGCTGAACTTCCGATACATTGGAATCTCGCCGGCGAAATTGATCGCACGACCGGCAAGGTTGAAGGTTTATTGGCGTTGCCGGCGATTTCAATGGCAACGTTTTGCTTTTTGTCACTGATTCCAAAAATCGAACCGAGCAAACTAGAGACTACTCATTCCGCAAAAGTGTTTTTGGCGACCGGAGTCGTTTTTGGCGCGGTCATGCTCTCTCTGCAAATCTTAGTCGTTGCCGCGGCGCTGAGGTAAGACGTGAACACAACGACGATTTTACGGGGATGAGTTTTCTGGGTGCATGTTTATGTCTGTCCCTGTTCCCACCTGTTGAGCTACGCAACGAAAATTGTGGGGAGTAAAAGGCTCGGCTAAGCAGCTGGGGACAGCGGCTTTACTATC
>CAYOZV010000003.1:0-34924 GCA_964408465.1 uncultured Pirellulaceae bacterium | reverse complement strand
TTCGTTAAGGGTGAATCAAATCGAAAACCTGCCTGAAAACATTCCAAAACGGTGCAGTTTTCTGGGTGCCTGTTTATAGCAGTCCCCTGTTCCCACCTGTTAAGCTACGCAACGATAATTGTGGGGAGTAAAAGGCTCGGCTAAGCAGCTGGGGACAGCGGCTTTACTATCGATAGTAAAGTCGCCGTCTCGGCTACTAAGTGCGGCTCGATTTAACTTCGCAGACACTCCGGTCGAAGCCTTATTTCGTTAAGGGTGAATCAAATCGAAAACCTGCCTGAAAACATTCCAAAACGGTGCGGGAGTGCCCCACTCCAAATCGTTCATTCCAAGAGAACCGAAAGAACGGGGACCTCCACAAACCTAACTGCCGCCGTTTCGCCTAACCGCAACAAGTTGCCCTTGGTTCTATGAAGAGAGTGATAACTAGCCAAGCGCGCGGCGAGTACTTCAACCCACACTAAGTTCAGTTCGTGCACAACGCTCAGCGCTGCGTTCGTCAGGCTTTGCTTTGTCGCTTCGACTAATCACGAAAACGCCGCAACATCACGTCTCAGATGATTTTTTTAAAAGAAGAAGTTGACCGACAGAATATGATTCATGCCATCATTTTGCCGATCGACAAACTGATTCAGGTATCCGATTTCCGTTCTAATTTTGGCATCAGGGCTGCGCTTGTAAGCGAACCCGAAAAACGCTCGATTTTGGTCAAGTCCGCTGTTGGCACCCCAATCGGTATCGTTGAGATTGAAGAAGATTTCGTCCCAGATAACGAACGAATATTTGGGATTTCTGGACAAAGTTCGTTGTCCCCGCGCGAGTTGCCGCCAGCGGAGACCAACATCATCGCCTGTTTCTAACCAACGTTGCTCAAAGCGGCTTCTGTGCAAAAATTTCCAATCGCCCCTAGACGGCGTGTATGTCCATTGCTGCCAAGCACGATGCTCATCAAAATTGTTTCCGAACACAGGAGCCGTCTTGATCCACGCGTATCCAGCCCAAACGGCTTGGGTGTCACTGAAGGCATAACCCAGACCAGGTCGAATGATACTTTGATTGAATCCGCTGGTATCGTCTCTCAAACGATAGTGAGCGTCGAACCACCACCGAAGCGGGTCTTCGTCATCTAGCGACTCAAACTTCCCGTTTCCCAATGCAGCGAACCACAAACCTGCATCGTCCAGCGTTTGTGCATGGCTGGCGGTTGAGGTTGTGATGATCATCAAGCAAAAAACTACGGCTGCAAGAAATTTTGGCATGTCCCAACCTCAAGGTGGTAGTGGCATTAATTTTCATCCGCCTCGCGGGGGTGACATCGAAAGGTTCGGCAAAGTAAGATAATGATCGTGAGCGAAACAAGCATTTTTCGGATTGTTGGGCTTCTGCGTTTGCTAGTAAGCGCTGTTCTCCACGATCATTGATGTCAAATCCTAAAAGGACAGAATTTTCAAATGGTAAAACCTAATAGACGAACCCTTCTCGCTGCCGGCGCTGCTTCTCTGGTCACGGCTGGGATGAGTGGGGCGGCGGCAAATGCGCAAGAGCCGGCAACAACAAAACCAGTTCCAACCAAAGACGGCGTGACGACCCTTTCACCGGACGAGGCCCTTCAGTATTTGATTGATGGCAATCAAGCTTTCCTAGAAGGGAAACAATCTAATCCTCAAATGGGAAGCAAAAGAAGGCTCGAGCTTGCCAAAGGCCAAGCTCCTTTCTGCGCTTACGTAACTTGTTCCGATAGCCGCGTTCCACCGGAGTTATTGTTCGGCAGGGGGCTGGGTGAGCTTTTTATTATTCGTAACGCGGGGAACACCGTCGATACGGCCGCGATGGGATCAATCGAATACGCCGTTGCGGTTCTCAAGGTCCCGCTGGTCGTTGTGATGGGGCATGAAAGCTGCGGTGCGGTAGATGCAGCGCGAAAAGTAGTGGAGGAAGACGCTCGTTTTCCGGGCGCTATCGATGACATGATTCATCCTATCCTTCCCGCCGTTTTGAGTGTGCGAGACAAAGAGGGAAAAATTGACCTCGACGTTGCTGTTCATGAAAATGTCCGCCGCATTGTGCAGCGATTGCGCGAAGAGTCTGATCCAATCATGTTGGATCCACAGAAACAAGGAAAACTCAAGGTGGTGGGGGCCTACTATGACTTAGACAAAGGTCACGTAGACTTTTTCGACCGTCCGCAGTAGTAGCGCCGCCAATGGGACTTTGAAAGTCCACCGCGAAAACAGACTCCGAGTGAACAGACTTAATTTGAAATCTTCAGGTCCCGTTGTAGACGATGCCGCAAGTGAATTGAAAAGAGGGCAGGAATTGAAAAGCGGTCAGGGTACATTTTAATGTGGTCTGACCTTTTCTCCCTTTCTAGCAGGCCGGTTGGAATGTTCAGCAACAATGGTTCGGTGGCGCGGCAGAGGCACCAAAGGACAACTCGCCTTGCGGCTCGGTTTTCAAAGTTGATCCCAAATTGCGCTTCAGGCAGGCGCGGCAAACCTTAACGACCGCTAGCAGCAATCGCCTGCAACATTTAAACGGAATCTTCTTGTCACAATGGCTACGATGAGTGTTTTAGGTGGCGACGTTAAAGCCTTGATTCCGATGTTCCATGCATCGAAATAGATCTCGCACGCGCAATCGATTGCGACGTCAACGCGACGATCCGATGTTCAGGAGGAACAAAGATGATGATCCAACGCCGCCAATTTCTTACCGCCGCAGCAGGTCTCACCGCCGCAGCGACCCTGCCGCGTCACGGCCGCGCCGATGCTGTCGGCAACAACCTCAACTGGTACTGCGACACCATCCAAACGGTGGCCCACACGAAATCCGATCGCCGCCCCGTCGTCACTGGCGTCGCGCTGCAAAAAACCGGAGACCTGTTGGCGATCGTTGGCGACGATCACTACGTTTGTATTTACAACCTTTTGGAAAAGAAGATCACCCAACACAGCAAACACCACGAAGACTGGGTGCGTGCCTCCCAGTTCTCACCCGACGGACAGCATTTGGCAACCGCCGGCAACGACCGCACTCTGATCATCGCCGACGTTAACGATATCGATCGTCCGGTGATTGAAAAACGTCACCCCGAAGCCATCATCGCGATCGCCTATTCCAATGATGGGACGAAACTGGCCACCGTTGGCTTCGAACGCAAGCTTCGAATTTATGACGCACAATCGGGCCAGCGCATCGCCGAACAGAATTGTGACTGCTCCGATAACCGCTGCGTTGCATTTTCGGCGGACGATAAAATGGTCGCCGTTGGCGGTCGCAGCGGCGTCATTAAGGTCTGGTCAACTGACAACCTGGCGGAGATCACCACTTACAAAAAGCATCGCCAGCGTGTTCGTTCGATCTCCTTCACCGCGGACGATCAGATTCTCAGTGCCGGTGAAGACCAAATCATTCGATTAACCGACCCCCGCAACGCCGAAGCATCCAGAGAAACGATTCGGTTGAGCGCAAAACTGTTCGCGACACAGATTATTGACCGTGGCTTTTTCGCCACCGGCGGCAGCGACAACAACATTCAAATCTGGAACATTGGCGCGATGGCAACGTTGGGGTCGCTGACCGGACATACCGGCACCGTTTCGTGCCTGGACGCCAAAGAAAACTTACTCGTCTCGGGCAGCTACGATGCTTCGGTGCGAGTCTGGAGAACTGAGATGGATTCCTCGGCAATGAACGTTCCCGCCGCTGAAGATCGTCACACAAGATTACCAGCGGGATGGAACCCGACGGTAATTAAGTAAGCTCAAGCCGCGTTGCTGTTTGTTCGAATCACCACGCTCTTTCACATGGAGGCAGAGAGTTGGGCCTTATCAATAAAATCTCGAATCGTATCTTGGGCAAAGACAAAAACGCTCAGGCTGACAAAATCATCAAGCAAGCGACGCTGCGCCGGTGCCACTTCGAAACAATGGAGGAACGAAAAGTTCTCTCCGCCGATCCCGTTGTCGCGGGCGTCACCTATCTCGAGGGCGACGAAGGCGGCGACGGCCTTCCGGATCACTTCGAAGTCACTTACGAAGGCGGTTCGGACACCACTGAGTTGACTCAGTTCGTCATCAGCGGCGACCAAGACCTCTCGGGCACGCTCAATGACGGGGACATGTTCTTCGACGCCGACGCTGCCAGTCCTGGGACGGCGGAATTCCACGGCTTTCAATTTGACGCCGCCAATAGTTCCGGCGTCAGCCAGTCCGACATCAACTCCGCCACGGTCTCCGCAGATGGTCTGACGCTGACGGTCGAGGTTGATAATTTTCAGGCGGGGGACGTGTTAGCGTTTACCATTGACGTCGACGAAGTAGAAGGACGCCGCAACGATCGTATCGCGTCGGGTGTCGAATTTGAAAGCAGCCTGTTCACGGCCACCTTTGCTGACGACCATTTTACCTTTGAAGGTTTGGATGTTTCGGTCGACACAACGTTGATCGACGGGTTTGTACAGAATCAAAACGAAGGCTTGTTCTACGACGAATACGATGATTTGTTGATCGAGGGCGCCGACATTTCGGGAGGCGTGCTGGAGCTCTCGCGTGACAACCAACTGGGGCTTGAGGATCGAACCGCCGGAGCCGTTGATGCTTACGAACTGGTAGAGAAACCGGTTGCCATCTCGGGCACCGTATTCCACGACGAAGACCTAGATTGTATTCATGACGAAGGTTCCGATGATGGAATCGCAGGCGTCACGATCAACCTGCAGGCGCTTAACGAAACCACCGGACAGTATGAAACGGTTGCCTCGACGGTCACCGATGCCAATGGCGACTACGAGTTTGGGCTGGATCTTGGTTTGCCACCGGGGACTTATCAGGTCGTTCAGATCCAACCGGACGGGTTCTTGGACACTGGCGCGATCGCCGGATCAGAGGGCGGCACCGTGCTCAACGACGCCAACGGCAACGGCAACATCATCAGCCAAATCGAACTGCCGCTGGGCGACACGGTCTCTACCGACAACGATTTCAAAGAGGTGCGTCCGGCTTCGGTTGGCGGTTACGTCAGCGTCGGAACGCCTGGCCAAACGAAACTGTCACCAGACGATCCCAACTTTAGGCCCATCGAAGGCGTAACCATCCAACTGTTCGATGACGCCGGGGAACTGGTCCAAGAAACTCAGACCGACGCCAACGGTCATTACGAATTCACTCAACTGCCGCCGGGCACCTATTCGATCCTCGAGATCCAACCCGACGGGTTTATCGACGGTGCAGAAGAACAAGGGACCGTCGACGGCTTTGTTAATGGATCTAACACAAACGATCGCTTCACGAACGTCGTTTTGGGCTCGGGCGATGAAGGCGTAGACTTCAATTTTTGCGAAGTCGAACCTGCGTCAATCAAAGGCACCGTTTACCACGACCGCAACGACAACGGCGTCCAGGATTCTGGCGAGGAAGGCATCGAAGGGGTCGTGATTCAATTGTTCGACGTTGACGGCAATGTCGTGCAAGAGACAACGACCGACGCCAATGGCGAATACTGCTTCGAAGGCTTGCCGCCGGGCGAATACAAAATCCGCGAAGCACAACCCACCGGTTTCGATGACGGCAAAGATGCCATCGGTACTGTCGACGGGCAAACCAACGGGGAACACGAAACCAACGATGAATTCTGCGTCATCTTACTCAACGGTGGCGACGAAGGCATCGAGTACAACTTCGGCGAACTAAAACTGGCTGAGATCAGCGGTTTTGTCCACGTCGACAACGATGGCGATTGCGAATTTGGCACCTCGGCCTCGGACCGACCGCTGGCCGGCGTAACGCTGGAACTGTTGGACGCCGAAGGCAACGTGATCGCGACAACAACGACCGCCGCAGATGGGTCGTACAGTTTCGGCGGGCTGCGGCCGGGCGACTATGGAATTCGTCAAGTCCAACCTGACGATTTCTTTACCGGTGGCGAGCGCGTCGGTGATGGTGGCGGTGATGCCTCTGAAAACCTGATCCAAAACATCTCGATTGAATCCGGCCAAAAGTTGACAGAATACAACTTCTGCGAACACGAGGCCGCCGAAATCCACGGACGTGTTTGGGAAGATGGCCCAGCATTTGAAACCGACGATGGCACCCTGCCAACGGACTACCGCGATCAGCGCGACAGTGTTTACCAGGCAGGAGTCGACACGCCAATTGAGGGCGTTCGGATCGAGCTATATTACTTCATCGATCCAACCGTCGGTGCAGAGGGGTCTATCGCGCCGCGTCCGGTTTTAATCAGTGAGGTGATGGCTGAAGATTATCCTTACATTGATGCTTCTGACCCCAACGCGGTCGTTTATGCTCTAACGGATGCACAGGGCGAGTACTGGTTCACGGGGCTGAGCGCTGGTAACTACTTGGTTTTGGAGACCCAGCCGGACGGATTCGAAGACGCCAACGACGTGG
Organism: uncultured Pirellulaceae bacterium; assembly: GCA_964408465.1. Classification (GTDB taxonomy): domain Bacteria; phylum Planctomycetota; class Planctomycetia; order Pirellulales; family Pirellulaceae; genus Mariniblastus. The sequence goes on along the minus strand of CAYOZV010000003.1, from coordinate 28,517 downwards.
TCGGAACAACCACCGGATTCACGATCAACAGCGACAGCGAAGCCGACACAGCGATCGCGCCGCTGACGAACACATTTTCCAATGTGCAGTTACAGGACGTTGTCGCGGGCATTCAAGTGAACAACGGTGGGATTTCAACGCTGAACAACTTCACCGAAGTATCGGTTGTGATCGCCCCGCCCGAAGAAACACCGCCGTTCATCAATCCGCTCACGCCGACCCCGCCACGCGTTCCAGGCAACCCGATCACTCCGGGCGCGGGCATCACGGGTCATTCGGGGCTGTTTGGATCTGAACCAAGTGCGTTCACTCAGTTCGTAGGAACCGCGCGCGGCGGATCGTTCCAGCAGCAGCAAACGCCTGTCGCCGAAGATCCTTATACGTGGCACCTCAGCGTCATCAACGGCGGCCAGCCTCGTGCTTTCGATGGCGATGGCGCGGCCGATTCGATCTGGCACCAGGCAGGACATATTGATTCGACCGATTGGAACCGCTACGACATGACCGAGGCCGTGTGGACGTACACGTCCATGGACGACGAAAGTAATATCAGCGTGAAGGCGGAAAAGTCTACGTTTGGGATGTTGGGCGGAACTCCGTTGGCCGGTGATTTTGATGGCGACGGCATCGACGAGATCGCTGTCTTCAAAGATGGATATTGGCTGATCGACATCAACAACAATGGCCGCTGGGACCAAGAAGACCTCTTCGCGAAACTGGGCGACGCCGAAGATCGCCCAGTGGTAGGTGATTGGGATGGCGATGGAAAAGACGACATCGGTATCTTTGGTCCCATGTGGGAGCGCGACGAAGAAGCCATCGAACAAGAACCAGGTCTGCCCAACCCAGACAACGATTTGGTGACGCGACCCAAGAACGTACCGCCGGCCGATGATGACGCCGCCAACGGTGCTCGTGTGATGAAGTTGTCCAGCTACGGACAGGACCGAGCAGACGTCGTGGACCACGTGTTTGGTATTGAAGAAGGAACCATCGTGCCTGTCACTGGCGATTGGAATGGGAACGGCATTCGGTCCATCGGAAAATTCGTAGATGGACATTGGGAAGTCGACATCAACGGTGATGGTCGCTTCGATCACGAAGATCAAACGTTCGACTTCGGTCGCGCCGGCGACACGCCACTTGTTGGCGACTTCAACGGAGACGGCATCGAAGAGATCGCCGTCTATCGAAGCGGCACGTGGTTGATCGACACCGACGGTAACCGCGAACTGACCGCCACGGACAAAACGTTTGAACTTGGCGGCGCGGCCGATAAACCCGTCGTGGGCGACTTCAACGGAGACGGCGTTGATGAACCGGGTTTGTACACTGAAAACCCAACCACTGATTTACAATTGTAAAGTCCCAGATGAACAAGTGTCTGGTCTGGGTAATTTAGGAGGAAGATTGCCGAAGGCGCACTCTACCGGAAGTTTCTATTTTTGAAACGCGGTAGGTGGTTATTTCAAGCATGAGAAAGCTATATACTGTCCGTCAGCGAAGCGTCGTATTCTAAGATATTGAAACTTTTGATATTCCCATGTCCAGCACCCAACCCGAACGTCCGATGATTCTGGGCAATTGCATTTCTTGCAATGGCCTGATGCGTGTGCCCGTGACGACGGATGTTTCGCACGTCGCGTGCTGTCCTCATTGTGACAAACGTTTCCCCGTCCAACAGCTGATTGCCGAGGCAATCCCAGCGGCAGAAATCATCGAAGGCGAAGTGGCCCAAGACTACACGCCGGCGGTTGATCGGGTTCGTGAACCCGTCGATGAGAACGTCGTCAAACCGCGGACGCGGTTTGAGGTTCCTAAACAGATTTACAATGGAGCCAAACATCGTCGGCGACGGCGGCGACGTTCGCGCAGTTCGGACGAACGTAAAGAACAAGCGATGAAGGACAACGATCGTGGGCGTTCGACACGGCCCAAGATCAACCCGTCCTCGGTTCCATTAGCCGCTACCCAAGCAGCGCCTGACCAAGCGGTTCCTACGTCTGAAAAATCTGACACCAAGGCCATCGACGAAGTGCCAGTTGATTCCTCTGGTTCTAGATCGTCGTCTTCGCGTTCCTCTTCTTCGAGTTCTCCATCTTCAGAATCACGCTCTTCGGAATCACGCTCTTCGCGTAATCGGTCAAGCAGTCGCCGATCGTCGTCCCGCGATCAGCAGGAGGAGGAGGAGCCAGATTCGGCGGTTGAATGGCTGAAGATTGGGGCGGGCGGTTTCATTGCGTTCCCTTTAGCCTACCTTGGCCTTTTGTGGATTGCTGGCTTGGACCCTTTCGGTCTGGCTCCGACGATTCACAATGTGGTCCCGTTTGTTGTGCCGTCGTCTTTTGTCGAAGACGATACGCTGCCGCTGGGTTCAGAATTTGATGATTTGGATTCGGATTTCGACGAAGGACTGCCGATGCCGTCGCTGGACCCTGATGACGTCCGCTACTAGTGCAGGCGATCGCACCTTCGTCCGACTTAAAGGTGCGGTCATCCGGCGTCGCCGTTCTTGCCCAATATCCGATGCCATGGCAACGTGGAGTCATCGGCCGATTGCTGTGAATCTGACGAAGTGTCCGCTGAAAACGGATTGATTTTCTGCCATCAATTCTGCCTCCGAAAAACTGGCCGCGCGGGTCAAAATTGGGATTATTGCTCCCCTGCGAAGTCCGCCTTCATCTACAATCTTGGGACACTTCCCTAATGAGTGTCCTGACGATTGATCGGGTCATTCCGATTACCTGCTGCCTCTTCTGCTCATGTTTTTTCGATATTCCGTTTTGGAATACCAAATCCATTGGTCCATTAGGTGGTCCTTTGAGTAATCTGAAACCACCAAAGATCTAAGTACTTTTATTAGGAACGCACCGTGATGATCAAGCGCACGCCCGCCAATAAAACCGCATCGCCTACCGCCAAAAAATCGAAGCAAAAATCCGCTCGCCCCTCCTCCCGTCGGCGGTCAAGTGGTTTTCAATATCAGACGCTTGAACAACGTTTGCCATTGGATGCCAGTTTCGGATTCGAGGGCGGCGTTCTGACCATCAATGGCTTCACGGAGGAAACGCAATTAACGATCGACGCCGGAGCCGATGTCACGGTACGGATTGATGGAGAAACGTTCCTCGGTGACCAGCTTCCCGGTTTGGAATTCCCTGACATCGAAGTCACCGACGAAGGCGAAGTCGAATCACTCGGTGACAACTTCGTAGCCATGGGAGTGACGGAACTGGTTGTCAACGCCACCGGATTCGGCGCCCCGCCGACCAATACCGTCATCAATTTCAACGGCGAAGAAACCATAGACGTACTATCGGTTAACATTACCGGGACGGCGACGCTCAACAGTAACGGCAACGATTACGATCTGGTTGAAACCAACCTCACCACCGGTGCGAATCTTGTACAGACCGACAACCGCCCCGGGACTTCCACAGGCATCGATCTGGGCACACTCACGTTAAATGTTGGCGGCAGTGCGACGTTAGAAGATTTGGTGGTCGACACCGTCGGCGGCGAGGTTGACGGGAACTTGATCATCGTCACCGAAGATTCTGTGGACGAATTCGATGAAGTCGTATTCAGCAATATTATTTTCAACAATCAAACCGATCGAGATTTTAACGGAGACGGAGCCCCCGACGGTTTGCGTGTACGCGGCGACGCAAACATCACCATCGAAGATGGGCTCATCGGTCAAACGATTGATTCATCGGTCATCGTAGACGGCACGTTAACACTGACGACGGCCTCCGCCGGAAACGCGCCTATCCTGCTCAACGGTTCGGGCTTGAATGATTTCAATCAAATCGTTTTTGGAGATGCTTCAGGAGGAATAAACAGTGACATCAGCATTTTCGACGTTGACGATTTCGCGTTTGAGGTCGTTAACTTATCGCCACCGCCGCTTACGACGTTATCTGGCACCCTGCATTTAGCGGCCGGACGTGGCCGCGCGGGCGGTTTAACTTTTTCTGGGGACATCGTTCCCGAAACGGCCATCTTCCAAGCGCGGAGTGGATTCACGCAAACATCAGGCCTGATACGCACCCCCAATCTCTTGCTTGGCGGTGTGAGCAGTTCCGAGGGTGGCGGCAATTTTATTTTCAACGGGTCCATCGAAGGCCCTGTAAACGATGACGACCTTTCCGTGTTTGACTTTTCAGCGCGCGTTCGCGGTAATTTGGACTTCACCACGAACTCAGAAATCAACCTTACAACCGGATCAATTTTATATCCCGATGACCGCGCCGAAGAGTTGTTCGAAGACTCTTGGGTCGACGGCAACACGCGCATCAACGCCAACCGGTTGATCTTCGATGCTAGTCTCGAGACAACCAAATTTGTTTTAACGGTCGAATCCGATGTGCTTCAGACGGCCGACACTTCTGTGGTGACCGAACAGCTGTACGTAACGGGAAAAGAAATTGATCTCAGCAACGATACCAATGACACGGGGCAGCTTGCCGCTCGCGCGTTCGGAGACGAATCTTTTATTCGTTACAGCGATGTTGGCACGTTTCGAATCGTCAGCCTTGACGGCAGCATTGAAGGGGGCAGCTCGAACATCGCCGATCCAGGCACCATCAATGGGCTTTCGACCGAGCGAATCCCCGAGGTTCTAATCGGCGAACGAAGCTTTATCGATATCACCACGGGATTAGGTGGACCGGTAGAGAACCCTCGACTGGGCGCACCTCCGGTTGAACTGGATGACATTGAAACGTTCGAAGTTATCCGAGACGCTACCAACGCTCAATTTTTGACCGATGAATTCGGCCAAGACGATCGAGGCGTCTTCTTTGTCGAATTTATTTACGATGGCATTTCCCCGTTCGAGTTTGTCGCGGAATCAAATCAGTTCGATGCTGAATTAGCCCTTTACGACGAAGTCGGGAACCTTGTCTTTGTATCTGATGATCCTTCGTTCAGCTTGGACGCCAGCATCGCGGATGACGATATCGAAGGTGGGTTAGCGTCCGGACGATATTATCTTGCCAGTGCAGCGTTCAGCGCAACCTTCGGTGACAATTTTGACGTACAGACCGAATTCGACGATGGCACGCCAGCGCAGCCAAGGGGAACTTTATTGATCACGCTGGAATCTCCTTTTGAAAGTGAAGACCCAGATGAAACGGAGCCTTACGAACTCTTATTGGCGCGTTTGGAAAGCTTCATCGCCCCTGAAGTGCGTCGAAGTTTCTTCCAGAATGAAGATGCTCCTATCGACACCGAAAAACTATTCGTGTCAGCACTGGAAGATGGTTCGATAGAATTCACAAGCACACAAAACCGAATTGACGAAATCTGCATTTTTGAGACCGACGATTTTGTTCTTCATTCGTCAAATTCAATCACGATTGATACGCTCAACGCGGACGCCAACGTTCTGCTGACCGCTCCAGAATTTATCATCGTCAATGATTTGACGGCTCAAGGCAATGTGCAAATCGAAACGCCTGGGAACGTTGTGGGACGAAACGTCGACGCTGGTGGCGACCTCAACGTATCCGGTAATTTTGTGAATTTGGCAGAAGTCGATTCAGGAGCCAACGTTTCGATCACGGCAACCAGCACCGCTGTGTTGACCGACGTTGACGTGGCCGGATCGGTCTCAGCCGCAACCAGCACCGATGATATCGTCGTCGACGGCGTTCGTGCCCAAGGCGATGTGAACCTGGCGGCGGCGGACGACATTCGACTGTCCAACCCCACCGGAATTCGTCGTTTAGAAGCGGCGAACCTCAGCCTATTCGCAGACAACATCAACAACGACGGAATCAACGGCGTGTTTTTGTTCACCGACGCGGATTCGATTACCTCAAACATTGGCAGCGGCGGACAGATCTTTATCAATGAACGATCTGCTGTTGATGCAAATCTTACGACCGACAGTGGCCCAATTTCATTGCGGGCCAACGGAGACATCACGGGCACCGTAGGTGTCACGCGGCCGGGTCACAACATTTCGTTGAGTGCAATCGGTAACGGATCAGACATCTTGGTTGATTCGGTGACCGCGCTGGGCAGCAACGACAACATCCGCCTGTTCGCCGACGACGACATTGCGGGTAATGTTGAAGGTGGAAATTTACTGGTTCAGGCACGCAACGACGTAGCCGATCAGGACGTTTCGATACAACTGAACACGACGGTCAGAACCCTCAACGTGAATGCAGGCGTAATCGCCAACGCCAATCCCAACCGTGGCGACATTATTGTCAACGAATCCAACCCGTTGATCGTGACGCGTGCTGTTGCCGCCAATGGAAGAATTTCCATTTCCGCCAACGGCAGTCTGTCGACCGTGAACGTCCAGTCCAACCGAATGGACGACGGCAATGCAATTGTGCTGACCGCGAACGGAATTGGATCGGATCTTTTGACATCGCGGGTTGTCGTACGAGACGGAACGGCGGGTGTTTTGTTGACCGCCGGCGATGACATTGTCGATGGGAATATTAACGACCGATTGGCGGTTGTTGCCGACCGAGTCACATTCGAGGCGGGGAATAACACCAGCGATTCATTTGATGGTCTGATCGCTCATACATTCGCAAAATCAATCTCAGTGACGCTCTCCAGCGCTGCCGAAGCGGGGGCCTTCGTATTCAACACGGGCAACACCATCGTGCAGAACACGCTGATTTCCAATGGCCAATTCAGCTTGAACAATCGAAGTGGTTCTGTGCAAATCGACGACGTCTCCATTAGCTCGCAACAACTGAGCAATCGTGTCTTTGTGAAGACAAGAGGGATTGGTGGCGACGTTTTGGTGGGAGATATTGACGCCGGAAGAAACGGCATCGTCACCATTGATTCCGCCGATGATGTGCTGGACACGGACTTGCTGGATGAATTTTTCATCAGTGGTGAGATCCTCAACGTGACGGCTCGGAACAACAAAATCGACAGCTTTGACGGTATCATCTTGAATATCGACGTCGATGAATTCGCCGACAACCTAAATAACGGCGGCGAGACCTTCGTGCGTCGGCAAAGCTAACACAACAAAGCGCAGATAAACCAAAATGCCGCTGTGACTCATGTCGCAGCGGCATTTTTTTGTGTCTGGACGTGGTCACCAAGCCATTTGGCCATTAATTTTTTACATATTGATAGTTTCTGGTTGCTTTGGTCGATGGTTTTGAGAGAAACTGAATGTCCACGAAGCAACCCATTTCCCATCACTCAAATTTGAATGAGGCAAACATGTCACAACCGACCACTGGCAAAACGACCCGAAGAGAATTCATAAAGGATGGTGCGACACTGGGCGCCACCGGCGCGATCGGTGCAGGGTGGACGTTCGCCTCGACCGCAAACGCGGATACCAACTCGGACAGTAACAGCAAATTCCGCATCGGCTTCATTGGCCCCGGCGGTCGCGGTTTTCATGCTCACGTGAAGACGTTGGCGAAACTGCAGGTCGAAGGACAACCGATCGAACTGGTGGCTGTGTGTGATGTTTACAACAAACATGTCGACCAAGCGGCTGACTACATTAAACAGGAAACGGGCAACGCACCTGGAAAATACGTTGATTATCTGGAGATGATCGAAAAGGAAGATCTGGACGCGGTTTGTATCGGCACGCCAGACCACTGGCACCACAAACAGGTCATCGACGCGCTCAACGCGGGCCTTCACATTTACTGTGAGAAACCCATGACCAAGACGGTCGAGGAAGCCATCAGTGTGCTTAAAACGTGGCGTGAATCGGGCAAGGTGATGCAGGTCGGCGTGCAGTCGACCAGCCTGCCCCTGTGGCCTCAAGTCAACGAATTGTTATGTTCAGGAAAACTGGGCAAAGTATTGATGTACCAAACCGAGTACTTCCGGAACTCAGCGATGGGGCAGTGGCGGTACTACGGACTCCATAAAGAAATGACGCCGCAGAACATCGACTGGAGACGTTGGCTGGGCGTGGACGAGGGACTGGCTCCCTACGAGGATTTCGACCGCGAAATTTTCGCCCAGTGGCGAAGGTTTTGGGCCTTTGGGTCAGGGATGTTCACCGATCTATTCGTGCATCGCACCACGGCGATGCTAAAGGCCACCGGTTTGAGATTCCCCCGCCGCGTCGTGGGGGCGGGCGGGATTTTCCTTGAATACGATGGACGCAGCGTGCCCGACGTTGCCACGGTCGTCGCCGATTTCAAGGAAGGTGTGCAAGGCTTGGTCACCGCGACGATGGCCGCTCAAGCGACACCGATCCAACAAGTTATTCGAGGCCACAATGGATCTCTGGTTTTCGGCAACGGCGAGGGTTTTGACAGCTTTGACTTCGTCCCCGAGCGGCCGCAGGTGACCTTGGACAGCAGTCTCAAGAAAGAGACGATCACCACCGAAAAGGTCGAAGACACAACCTATGCGCACTTCAAAAACTGGATCGACGCGATGGTCGCCGACGATCCATTATTGTGTAACAACGACCCTGAACTGGGGGCGGCGGCGATCACCAATGTGATCCTTGGCGCTCAAAGTTACCGAACGGGAAAAGCGTATTTCTTTGATGACGAAACCTACACGGTCCACGATGCTGATTCTTCATGGGCCAAGGGCTGGGAAACGATGTCAAAAGATCGCGCCAAGCCGAAGCACATCCCTGGTTGGAAGGGCGGAGACATCGGCAGCGTTCTGCAGGAACCGGAGTATATGAAACTGGCCGGGCCGTGGGTTGGCGGTAAACCACCTGAGGGTGACGTGTCGAATTAGGACTGGCGATCGGGCTTTGAGCGTGACCACCTCAAAGCCACTATCGCGTTCAACGCCCTGTCGCCTCGGTCGCCCCGATCGCCCGAACCACCCCAGCGGCCAAAGGGAAATGCACCGCAGGCCAGTCCCTACCAGATCTTGATGCGATCGCTGACTGGTTTGAACAGCTGATCCCCTTCTTTGACGTCAAAAGCGTCATAGAATGCGTCGATGTTCATGACCGGTCCGTTAGCGCGGAATTGGGATGGCGAGTGGGGATCGGTGAGCAGACGTTTAAGCATTTCGGCCTCGCGATACTTCCGCTGCCAAACGCGGCTCCAGCCAACGAAGAACAGTTGCTGCGGCGTCCAATCGGCAATTTTATCTTCGGGTAGATTTTCGTACGCCATCGCTTTGTAAGCGATCGCCAATCCGGACAAGTCCGCGATGTTTTCGCCGAGTGTAAATTTACCGTTGACGTTCTTGCCCGGCAAAGGCTGATAAGCGTTGTACTGGTCGACCAATTTACCGGTCAGCTCCTTGAACGTCTTTTCATCGTCCTCGGTCCACCAGTTGTTGAGATTACCATCACCGTCGTATTGGCTGCCCTGATCGTCGAACGCATGGCTGATCTCGTGACCAATCACGGCGCCGATACCACCGTAGTTCAGCGGCGCGGGCGCATCGGCATCGAAAAATGGCGACTGCAGAATCGCGGCCGGGAAAACGATTTCGTTCTTGGTGGGATTGTAATAAGCATTGACCGTCTGCGGCGTCATGCCCCATTCTTCACGGTCGATCGGTTGCCCAAGTTTATCAACCATGCGTCTAAATTCGACTTGATTGGAACGCAGCACGTTGCCAAACAAATCCGCGGGATCCACCTTCAGATCTGAATAGTCGCGCCAGGATTTTGTATAACCGATCTTGGTGCGAATCTTCTTCAACTTCTCCCGCGCCTTGATTTTGGTTTGGTCGGACATCCAAGTCAAACCGTCGATCGAATCACTGAAGGCCCTGATAAGGTTCGCCACCAGGGCGTCCATTTTCGCTTTCGCCTCTGGTTTGAAATGCTGGGCCACGTACAGTTTGCCCACCGCGTCACCGAGTGCTCCGAAACCGCCTCGTCCGGCCACTAGGTTCACACCGCGTTCCCAACGCGGCTTCTGTTGCTCGATACCGGCAAGTGCTTTTTTAAAGAAATCAAATCCCGCATCCACGTAATCCTTTGAAAGATATTCTTCGTAGGCGTTGATTAATTTAAATTTGAGATAGGCCTTCCAATCCTCTAACGGAGTTTCGTCCAACATCTTATTCACTGTTTCAAAGAAGCTGGGCGTATTTACGATGACGTACTCCGGCGTCTCGATTTCGAGGGTGTCAAAAACGGTCGCGAAATCAATCTCCGGCGTCAGTTCACTTAGTTGCTCGATCGAAAACTTATTGTATCGCTCGTTTGCATTCCGAATTCGCACGCGTGTCCAGCTGGCCTGCGCTAATTCGGCTTCGATGGCCAAAACTTTTTCCGAGGTCGATTTTGGTTCTTCGACATTACTTAGTTCCAAAACCTTTTCGATGTAGTCCAAGAACTTGATCTGATTTTCAAGGGTTTTGCGATCGTGTTTCAAATAGTAATCGCGATCGGGCATCGTGGTGCCGCTTTGGACGAAATGAACCGCGTAAACGGAGCTGTTTTTGGCGTCTTGGGAAACGTACATCCCCAACGGGCCATCAATGCCGATCGTTGTCAGGTAAGCCATATGTTTGACCAACCCAGGAACGTCCTCGATCGCGTCGATCGCCGCCAGTTCGGTCGCCAGCGGTTGGTTGCCAAGCTGCTGGACTCGGTCGACGTCCATGAAGCTTTTGTAAAAGTCGCCAACCCGCTGAGCGTCGGTGCCGGATTCATGCTGCTGATCGGCCAGCTGTTTAATCATTTCATTGCAGCGCTCTTGTGACAGATCCGCCAATGCCGTGAAGGAGCCATAGTTTGATTTATCCGCGGGGATCTCGGTCTGCTGCAGCCACTTTCCGTTGACGTGTTGAAACAGGTCGTCCTGCGGACGCACCGCTGGGTCAAAGTTCGACCGCTGGACGGGCGAATCATCCGCGGACGGGGTTTGGGCGATGGCAGGTTGGTCGCACGGGAAAGACAACAACAGCGCTGTCATGCAGACAGCACCAAGGATAGAACACTTCTTCATGGGTTGATCCGTCAAGAGATTTGATACGCCCAGACCTTGGGCCAAATGAACAGCATATCAAATTTTCGATTTCGACCGAACCTCGACAGAGAGCGAAATCTCCAAGGCCCATCTTCAGGCCAAATCTCTAGGCCAAAAACTCTTCAGCGGTTGGGCATCAAGCGAAATCGAATGCGTGCAAGCAGCGTTTGAGCAGCGCCTGAGAATACGTCCGCCTTCGCCGGACGATGAAACGGTTGAGCTGAGCCGGGGCTGGTAGGAATCTGCCAGCTTACGCGTCTTCTTCGTCCATTTGATCCAGCCGAGCCTGCTGGGCTTCTTTTTGGGCGCGTTTCTTTTCGCGCATCGCCAAATAATGGGCTTCGGTTTCCCCGTTGATGATCTTGTCTTCACCAACGGTCTGTTCGATGTGCAGCAAAATCTGGTCGACGGCGGAGCGATCGAATTTTAGATCGTCCAGAATCATTTTCTGTGTTTGCCCGCCAGAATTGGCTGTTAGTGTCGCCAGCCCTTTTTTCTCCCAGCGCTTTTTGTCAATTTCGACAATGTCTTTGATGTCGATCGAGTTACCACGTTTGTCAGACAGGACACCGTCTTTTAACTGGACCCATTTTCCGATGGTCGACAGTCCAAGGAACAGACATGCCAGTCCGATCGCCGTGAATACGCCTCCGATGAAGTAATTGTAAAGCAACAGGTTGTCGATTTCGTCGTTAAGTTTAGGCACATCTTCGGGCCACTCATTTTCCGCGGCGAGTGCTTGCCAATTGGATTGAAGTTCGCCGTCTGGCACCTCCGACTGTCCGTTTTCATCCAATGGCCCTTGCAGCAATTCGTAGGCGTCCGCCATCTCGCGTAGGGCGGGGTAGGTGACCAAACCATCTTTCAGGTGCCACAGCCCAAACACTAATGCTGCGATTCCGATGAGAAGATATTTGAGTAAATAACCGCGATGCGTGTTGGCTTTAATGTTCATGGCGAGAATTGAATCGTGAATTTGAGTGGTGGTTGAAGTGGTGTGCGGATCAGCAGTAAATCAGCATTAAATCGGCCAGCCCAGATGTTACTACTATTTTTAGGGATAGCTAAAGTGTGATTTCATTTTTTTTGCTTCACAGAGCTAAAATCTTGATTCGCGAAACTGAGTCGTTTCGATTGCCTTGTCTCTCGGGCCGTGCTTAGCAACGGGACTGACATGAGTCCAAGATAATTCTTATCGGCAAAACCTGGGCCCTGTTCCCCAGCGGTTGTGCTGGGCGGGCTCTATTTTGGATCAAAAATCTCGGACGGGGCCAGCGTTTTCGCGGTGTGCTGAAAAAAATGGGCCTTCCGGGGTGAGAAAATTATGAATTTCGGGTTATGATGTGGACTGTTGAGTCAATTCGAGTTTGAGAAGGTTAATTCTATGGCACCTACAGAAATTACACGTGAACAATGGGTTCAGGAAACTGAACGACTTTGCCCCAGCGATCGAGCTTACGACGCTTACGTGGCTCTGGAAGAAGAGATCGTCGAGCACACCGATCTGGACATCACCTACCTGTCGGTCTCCCGTGGGAAATCTGATTACGCCACGTTCGCCGGTTCGGCTGGAAAATGCGCCGTGGTGCAAATGTACAAAGGCCAGTGCCAGTTGAACTGGCGTTGGAAAGGTACGATGGCGGGGCTGACCGACGAAGCCAAAGAAAAAATTGACGAAGCCTACGAAACGTTCCGATCTACACTCGACGGAAAAGAAGACAAAGGCTGGGAGACGGTAAAGGTCCTCCGACTGGGCGAAGAAAACGTCAGAGATGCCGTCATTAAAGTATCCGAGGAACTGGTTGGTGTGGTCAAAGAAATCGGCACCAAAACGGCGGCGAAGTAAGCGGCAAGATCAGTCCTGCTGTTACGAAAAAATCAATGGAGCGAATTCTTCTGAATTCGCTCTTTTTTTGTGAATTAAACCAGCAGATGATCTCTGTGCTCAGCCAAAAACACGCTAAGTTATCTACAGCGAATTAAAACAGGCGGCGATGCTACGCCTGCTGACCAAAACCTGAACGACTCCTATCTGGAATTGAGAAGCCATGCGACTTGACGCGATTTCAATCGGCGACAATCCTCCCGAAGATATCAACGTAATCATCGAGGTTCCTGTTGGCGGGCAGCCTATCAAGTATGAGATGGACAAAGCCTCGGGGACACTGTTCGTTGACAGATTCCTATATACATCGATGGTGTATCCGGGCAACTACGGATTCGTTCCGCACACGCTTTCGGCCGACGGAGATCCGATCGACGTTTTGGTTTGCAACACCCGCGCTATCGTCCCCGGAGCGGTCATCAATTGCCGTCCTCTGGGCGTGCTGATCATGGAAGACGACGCCGGCCACGACGAAAAGATCATCGCTGTGCCTTCGTCGAAACTGACACGGCGCTACGAAAAACTAAAGTCTTACAACGATCTTCCGGAGATCACGGTCGAGCAAATCGAGCATTTCTTTGGCCACTACAAGGATCTTGAACCGGGAAAATGGGTCAAAATTGCTCAGTGCTGCGAGGTCGATATCGCGAAAAAGCTGATTCTTGAGGCGATCGGCAGAGAAAACGCGAATCTGGCCGCCAAAGCGGCGGTTAAAGACGCTTAAAGAAGAGGTGCATCTTTAACGGTGGCTGGCCTGCATATAACCTTGCCGGTCGGTTGGTTTCATTGCCGTTGTGCATCCGCCGAACTTGGACGAGCATCCATGACGATCGCACAATCCTACCGAAAACTTCTCAAAGCCTCGCCTGCGTTGGTCGCTTTGTCGGCATGGGTGACGGCGTTGTCGGTTGTCTTCTGCCCGTCCTCGGTCGTCGGCCAGTTATCACCTGCCGATTTCCAACGCGGACAAACGATCTTTGAACAGTCGTGCGCCGGTTGCCACGGTGAAAAAGCCGAAGGCGTCCAAGGCGTCTACGATTCGCCGCTGATCGGCGATCTTCCGGTGAAGGAACTGAGCAGGTACGTCGACCTGACGATGCCCGAAGGAGATCCCGAGGAATGTGCAGGTGCCGATGCGGAACTGGTGACGGCCTATCTCTACCAGGCATTTTATTCGCGCGAAGCACAGCTGAGAAACAATCCACCCAAGATTGAGTTTTCGCGCCGGACGGTTGGGCAATACCAGAACTCCGTCCGCGACATCGTCAAAGCAATTCGAGGCACGCCTTGGGTGGGAGAAGAGCGCGGATTTCGAACGCGTTACTACAGCACGCGCGAATTGGGTAAAGGCAAACCGGCGATCGAGCGACTGGAACCTACGATCGACTTCGACTTCGGTGACAAATCTCCTGACGCTCAGAAGCTGACAGATCCAAAACAGTTCTCCATCGCCTTTGACGGTGGATTGATCATTGAGGAAACAGGAACTTATGAGTTCATTGTCTCGTCAAAGAACGGATTCTTTCTGTCCTGCAACGGCATTGATCGTTTCATCGACAATAAGGTCAACTCGCCCGACCAAAATGAATTCCGCGCGACGATGCGATTGGACGCGGGGGAAGTTTACCCAATCGCGCTGGAGATGATTAAGTTCAACGACCCAACGGCAAACCTCAAGCTCGAATGGGTGAAACCGTCGGGCATCCGCGAGGTGATCCCCGCGCGTTCGATTTCCAATGGCTGGTTTCACCCGATGATCGTTCTCAACACCAAATTTCCAGCGGACGACAGCAGCATCGGCTACGCGCGCGGGACCAGCATTTCCGACCAGTGGGATTCGGCCACGACGCGCGCCGCCATGGAAACGATGAACTTCTTCGAACGTGAACTTGATTCCATTCTGGATGACAAATACGGCCGCCTCAGACGGCGCCGAAGTAAGCTGACGCCTGAGCAGCACGACGCCAAAGACCATCAACGACATTTGGATTTCGCGGTTGATTTTGCGGAGGCCGCCTTGGGGCACGCCTTGACCGAGCAGGAACGGGCGTTCTTTGTTGATCGGCAATTTGAAATTGCAAAAAGCGACCTCGCCGCCGTGAAGCGGACGATCTTGCTGACGCTTAAATCGCCTCAATTTCTCTATTTGACTTGTTTTAAAAATGATGCCACGCCACACGACATCGCCAACCGGCTCTCGATCGTCTTGTGGGATTCCCTGCCCGATGAAAAACTGAAGAAACTGGCCGCAGAGGAGAAACTGAGCAGTCACCGGCAGGTTTCCAAGGCCGCGTGGGAAATGCTTCATAAGCCCCGCACGAAGCAAAAATTATCGGAGTTCTTTTTCCACTGGCTGGAGATGGAGAAGGCGTCGCATGCATCCAAAGACGAAGCGGTTTACCCCGGTTTTGGACAGGAGCTGATTGAGTCGCTTAAAAATTCAATTGATCTGTCGCTGAACGAAATTGTTTGGTCGGACGAGCCGGATTTTCGAGAGCTTTTGTTGTTCGATCAAATTTATATCGATCGAAGGATGGCAGATTTCTACGGCATCGAGAAAACGGCGAGCGATGGATTTGAGAAAGTCAGCTTCGAATCCGATCGCAGGTCAGGTGTTTTGACTCATCCGTATTTGATGACGGGGCTGGCCTATTACAAAAACACGTCCCCGATCCATCGAGGCGTCTTTGTCGCGAAAAGTCTCCTCGGCCGTTCGCTGAAGCCGCCGCCGATCGACGTCGAACCCTTGGAGGAAGCATTTGATCCTACGATGACGACGCGCGAACGGGTGACGCATCAGACCAAAGAAATCGCCTGCAGCGGTTGCCACAGTGTGATCAATCCACTGGGCTTCAGCCTAGAGAACTACGATGCCGTCGGTCGATTTCGCGATACCGAAAAAGACAAACCGATCGACTCGAAAACGGTCTACCTATCGCCATCATCTGAAGAAGTTGTTTTCAATGGCGCGAAGGATTTAGCCAATTATTTAGTGCAAAGCCCGGAGGCACATCGTAATTTTATCGAGAAGCTGTTCGAGCATTTTGTGAAGCAGCCGATCTACGCGTTCGGGCCCGATGTGCTTGACCGAATGCAGGCGCACTTCGAAGAATCCAATTTCAATGTCCAGAGTCTCATCGTGGAGATTGCTATCGTGGCGGCGACACACGATGTTGATTTTCCCGATGCCAAATAGGAAACGGCGGCTGAGCGTCCGCAATAGGTGGGTGGTTGGTAGCGGCCGACACATTTTGATCAGCAAAACCGCGTTGAGGAAGCAAACATGAAAAATTCTTACCGACGACGAGAGTTTCTGTCCAAGTTGGGCGTCAGCGCGGCGACCCTTCCATTTTTAACCGGCCCTATGTCTGCCGCGGCAGCCTTGGCGGCGGATTCGGCAAGCTCCCCCATTGGCAAAAATGGCAGAAGAAAACAACGTTTGATTGTCATGTTTTCGCCTAACGGCGTGGTGCAAGATGACTATTGGCCTCAAACCGAAGGCGCAGATTTTGAGATCACGCCCATTCTTGAACCATTGGCGGACTACCGAGATAAAATGTTGCTGCTGCACGGCGTTTCCAACAAGGTAGGTGGTGACGGGGATAGTCACATGCGCGGCATGAGCTGCTTGCTGACCGGTGCTGAACTGTTGCCGGGCAATATTCAAGGCGGCTCGCACACGCCAGCGGGCTGGGCCAGCGGTATTTCGGTGGATCAAGAACTAAAGAATTTTCTCCAATCCAACGCCCATTCGTCGACCCGATTTGGCGCGTTGGAATTCGGGGTCCAAGTCCGCGAAGAAGCCGATCCGTGGACGCGCATGTGCTACGCCGGAAGGAACCGCCCCGTCGCGCCGGTCAACGATCCCTATTCGATGTTCGCCCGAATGTATGGACGCAGCAAGGACGACGAGCTGTTGGGGAGTGTCTTGGATGATGTCAGGTATCAGCTGAAAAAAGTGGGGAACCAACTGGGCCACGAAGCCAAGCAAATGATGCAGGAACATCAGACTTTCGTCTCCGAGATGGAGCGCGACCTTCGCAACGCTGCGCAGCAGAAACTGGACGCGCCGGCGCCGAACCTGGAAGACGGGGTGTCGCTGCGGCAGAGCAACATGCCGAAAATTTCGCGGATGCAAATCGACCTGTTGGTCAACGGATTTGCCAACGACATGAATCGTGTTGCGACGCTGCAGTACTCCAACTCCGTCGGGCAGGTCCGAATGAAATGGCTGGGCATCAACGAACCCCATCACCAACTATCGCATGACCCCGACATGAAAGAAGATTCGCAAAAGAAACTGACCAAGATCAATCAGTGGTTCGCCGGCCAGATGCAATACCTGTTGAAGAAACTGGCTGAGACCAAGGAACCGGGCACGGACGAAAGCCTGCTGGACAACACGCTGGTGATCTGGACGAACGAACTGGGCAAGGGCAATTCGCATACGTTACAGAATATCCCGATGCTGCTGGCAGGTTCCGCGCCCGGATTCAAAATGGGCAGATATTTAAAGCTGGATGATGTCGCACACAATCGCCTGTGGCTTTCACTCACATCCGCCTTCGGTCATGAGTTAGAATCGTTCGGTGAGAAGAACCTTTGCGAAGGCGGGAAGCTGAATCTGGCGTAGGCAACACAGCTCCGGCATAAACATCGTTCGCTCAACCACCGACCGCACCAACGATGGCACCGATCACCCCGCGAGCCCACATGAAAGACAGCAACTCTCCCGTTTATTTTTGTTTGTTGTGGCTGATTAGCAGCGCGACAATGTTCACCATTACGCAAACCGGTTTCGGCCAAGGCGTTGACGCGCCATCCGATGCCAAACCTGAAGCGCACGCCAATCCCAAATCTGTGGCAGACTCCGGCGACGTTCACGCAGTCGCTGCGGCAACGACGCAGTTCGACACCCATCCGGGCTTAGAAGTCGGCCTGTTCGCGGCTGAACCGATGATGGCCAACCCGTCAAATATTGACGTCGATCACTTGGGGCGCGTCTGGGTATGTGAGGTCGTTAACTACCGGCACTTTCGCAACACCGACGCCCAAGTGCGGGAGGCCGGCGATCGAATATTGGTGCTCGAAGATACCGACGGCGACGCGGTCGCGGATAAATCAACCGTGTTCTACCAAGGCCGCGATATCGACTCAGCGCACGGGATCTGCGTGCTTGGTGATCGCGTTTTGGTTTCGGCCAACGATTCGGTTTTCTTTTTGACCGACACCGATGGCGATCTTAAATCCGATGAGAAAGAGATCCTTTTTACGGGCATCTCGGGCACCCAACACGACCACGGCATTCACGCATTTGTCTTTGGGCCCGACGGAAAACTTTATTTCAATTTCGGCAATGCCGGTAAACAAATTTGTGACGCCACCGGGAAACCAATCGTCGATCGAGCCGGCAACGTTGTCAACGATCAGGGGAAACCCTATCGGCAAGGCATGGTCTTTCGCTGCAACCTGGACGGCAGCGGTTTCGAGACGTTGGCTTGGAACTTTCGTAATAACTGGGAAGTTTGCGTCGACGCGTTTGGCACAATGTGGCAGTCGGATAACGACGATGACGGCAACCGATCAACACGCATTAACTACGTGATGCCCTTTGGCGACTATGGCTACGTCGACCAACGCACCGGCAGCAACTGGCAGACGCCGCGCACCGGTTTGGAGCAGGACATTCCCGATCGTCACTGGCACCAAAACGATCCAGGCGTTATCCCTAATCTGCTGATCACGGGCGCCGGTTCGCCGACGGGGATCTGTGTGTACGAAGGCGATCGTTTGCCAGAAATTTTTCGCAACCAGATCATTCACTGCGACGCGGGGCCCAGCATCGTTCGAAGCTACCCCGTGACCCAGGACGGTGCGGGATATTCGGCAGATATCGTCGACATGATCGATGGGGCTCAAAAGAATCAGTGGTTTCGTCCGTCGGACGTTTGCGTTGCCCCTGACGGTTCGTTGATCGTGGCGGATTGGTACGACCCTGGCGTTGGCGGGCATCGGATGCAGGATGTCGAACGTGGAAGGCTGTTTCACGTCACCGCCAAAGGGCAGGGCGGGGCCTATCAGCACAAGGCCGCTAACTTCACAGCCCCAGATTTCTCAACGCCAGATTCTGCAGTGTTGGCTTTGGTCAGCCCCAATCAGGCGACTCGTTTTTTGGCGGTGCAAGCCATCGGGCGGTTTGGCTGGGACGAGACGAAAGCCCCATTGCGATCGCTGCTGCAGCACTCCAACCCGCGTTTCCAAGCACGCGCTCTTTGGGCGATCTTAAACTTTGCCGACAAGACTGCTCAAATAGAAACGGCCCAGTCAATTTTGACCGGTGGTAACGAAGATTTAAAGGTTACCGCAATCCGCTTCCTCGCACAGCCAGCATCCAAAGCGGTTGCTCGGGCGCTTGACCAGCAGATTAATTGGAGCAGTGCGTCGGCGAAAGTGAATCGGGAACTGCTGCTGGCGCTGCGGCACTGGCCCGTCGACGATGATTTGCGAGCCCACCATTGGGCGGAACTGGTCAGCCAGTATGTTGCTGGCGATCGTTGGCACCTGGAGGCGATTGGAATCGCCGCCGAAGGAAACTGGGACGCGTGTTTGGACGCTTGGCTTGAGCAGCAGGACGGAAAGCAAACGTCCATTGCCGCCGGCCGGGCGATCGTCTGGCGTTCACGAGGTACGCGATCTGCCCAAATGCTGGTAACGCTGCTGGACCATGAACAGACGACCATTGAACAGGCCACGCGGTATTTTCGAGCGCTGGATTTCATCGCCGATTCGGCCACAAAGCCGTTGTTGGCGGATCTTGCGTTTAACGCTGAACACGAACCCGGGAATTCAGACGTCGCACAATTCGTCATGCTGGAGGCTGCCAGTCGGCTTTCCACCGAAGACCTCAATCCCGATCAACGTGCCCGCATGTCAGACATGATCGAAGCGCGACGCGGCACGCCCGCGTTCGTAACAGCGGTCGGAAAATTTAGCTCAAAGAAGCATTACAAAGACCTGTTGGAGATCGCGTGCACATCCGAGGATCGACAGATGGCAGCCGAAGCGATGGGCGTGTTGATGGAAAAAGACCAAGGCGGATTGGTGCACAGCGCTGTTGTCAACGCAGACGAAAACGCGCGGGGGAAACTTTGCGACGCTTTGGTTAACAGCGGCAAACGCAAATCCGCTTATCTTCTGGCGGGCGTTGCCAAACGCGCGGATCTGGACCTCTCACTCCGCAGTTACGCGATTAAAAGGTTGGGCGAAATTCGGTCGGGCGCTGGCGACATGTTGTGGTGGATCGACCAAAAAGAGCCGATTGATGACGCCATCATGCCGGCGATCAAAGCAGCTCTCCATCGTGCGCCGTGGGCGGAAGTGAAAAAGAGAGCCGATGAACTGTTTCCAATGCCGCCAACTAAAGACGATCGCCCGCTACCGTCGATCGGCGATCTGGTGATGCGCCAGGGAAACATTGAATCCGGGCAGAAGGTTTTCGCCGGCGTCGGAACGTGTGCGAAATGCCATGTTGTCAATCAACAGGGGATCGAGGTTGGACCTGACCTGACCGCGATCGGCAGTAAGTTGACCAAAAACGCGATTTACGAATCCATCTTTTTTCCGTCGGCAGGCATCAGCCATAACTACGAAAACTGGATGGTGATGACGGTCGATGGTGAAATGATCACCGGCGTGTTGCTTGGAGAAACCGACAAAGAAATCCAGCTCAAAGATGCCCAAGGAATCAAGCACGTGATTTCAACCGAGGACGTCGAACAAAAGAAACGGCAACAGTTGTCGTTGATGCCAGAGGGACTGCACAAGGAAATGTCAGAACAAGAACTGGTCGATCTGGTGGCTTACTTGGTCAGCCTGAAAAAGAAATAGCCGGCGGCCAAACGTGCGTCGTCAGTTCGCCCTACCTTCTGCCACCACCTCGATTGCCGCCTCCACCTCCGCCTCGGTTCCCGCCGCCACCGCGATTGCCTCCGCCTCGGTTTCCCCCGCCACCGGCGTTATTACCGCCGCGGTTACGAAGGTTGTTGAAAAACTCTTGGGCGGCACGTTGCTCAGTTCGATTGGCCGTTGAATTTTTTTTTGCATTGTCACTTTGACCCGATTGGCCATCACGACCGTTGTTGCCTTGGGCATCCGCTTGGGGTTGGTCCTCGGAATTTGAGACCAAGATCTTCGGGCCGTAAAGGTTTCGGATGATCTCCATGGCTCCCAGCGAAAATGATTCCGCGGGGAGAACTTCGTAGGGTTTGGTCCTCGATAAAGATGGTTGGTCAATCTTTTCCACGAACTGTCGTATCTGTTCGTAGATAAACTTTGGCCCGACCACCAGAAGTTGGCCGGTCTCCTCATCTAAGCTGATCCGAACCTTCGGCGCTTCTTCGGATGGTGCTCCGCCTTGGTCGCCACCTCCACCACCGGCCATCCCGCGCATCATTTTGGCCATTTGATTGATACCGTTTTCGCCTCCGCCGCCGCCGCCTTTTTCACCCTGTGCGGCGTTCTGTGCGCCTGCGATGTAATCGGACCACAGTTCTAAAACTTTGTCGCGTACGCCTTGGGGAGAGCGATGAAGGATGGGAATCGAAAAAGTCTGGCCCACCAGTTCCGGATTCTGCGGAGCCGAAGGCTGGTCGAAAATGTCGATCGCATCTTGGATGTACTCAAGGTCCGACGCCGTCGCCCCGCTGACGTAGACGAAGTTCAACGCGACGCTCATCCCAATTTGAACATCACCGGTGAGCTCGATCATGCCGCTTGAGGATGACGACGAACCGCCCAGCAATCCGCCTAAAAGGTCTCCGGTTCCTCCACCGGCCATGTTATCCACGATACCGCCCATCAGCCCGCCAACATCGGATCCGCCACCCGAACCTGACGCCAACCCAAACATCTGCTCAAGTTCAGCCTTCACGAAGGCAGCCTTTCTGAATTTCAGATAAAAGAGGTTCAGCCCTTGGTCAACGCCGTCATCCATTGTTTGCGAGCGGAAGATGTCTTCAAGATCATCCAGTGCGTCCAAATCGTCGGACTCAATCAGCACGCCAAAGGGAGTCGCTTTGATGGACATCTCTGACCCCGGAACGGATTCAACTTCCGCCGGCGGAACGTAACGACTGCCAACGGTTTCTGGTTCAGATTCTGATTCGGAGGGGAGCACCGTCGTTTCTTCGGGAGTGACGTCTTGCTGATAGACGACGTGGCGGATGTTGTTCCCAAGGGTCAATTTGCTTCGGCGCGTTGAATGGCGTCGTGGTGGAAACCGCACTCCGGTCGACGAATCTTCGGGAACGATCATTCTTCGCCCTCGATCGTTATCCAATTTGTCCTGCACCTTTTCGCCGGGCATGATGATCCGCAATTTATTTCGGCGGCCGGTAGACGGCCAATAGTCCTGGACAGAATCGAGCAATTCGTCTCTTTTTTCAGCCGGCATCTCAATCACTCTGGCGTTGGTCCGGATGCGGTTGGGGTCGCGCCCCTGAGCCTGATCCAGTTGAGCGATCATCGCGCTGACTTCGAAAATTTGTTGGGGCGTGCCGCGGATGACAATGTAGTTTTGTGCTGTGTTGGCCAACAGACGTGGTGCGTTGGGATTGTCCGCAGTTGACGTCGTCGAGAGGTTCAGGAGGTTGCTGACGGCTTCGAGGATGGTGGTTGCCGACGCGTTTTGAAGTTCGATAATTTTCGTCGATCCGGCGGATTCACCTTGAATCGTCAGAAGGACTTCCTGGACAATTTTATGTTGAGCCTCCGTGCCACGCATGACGATCGCGCCAGTGACCTCGTTCTGCCCGATGATGGCTGTCGTGCCGTCCAGTTGGGTCTTCACAACGTTCAGCGCCATTTCGGTATCGGTCGTGATGGGGTAGCTCTTTAAATAGACGCGTTCCATGCCGGCAACGCCTTCGGTCGGAGGTACGTCTAAAAGGTTGGCGACTGCGGTGAACTCCTTATGAGCCGACGGGTTTCCGTTGACAAACATGCGGCCGCTGGAAGGGTCGACGCTGATGCTGAGCGTGCCGTCCTCGCGTTCGTAAGCGTCGGGGGCAATTTTCAAAGGGCCACGCGCGGCCATCAAAAACTGTTCGGGGTCATAATGTTGCAAAGTGTAAATTTTATAGCTGAGCGTCTTTGCTGCGGTCAATCCTTGGATCGTTCTGCGGATGCTTTTCAGGTCCGCACCTGTCCCCCGCGCAAAAAATGCGTTGAGCGTCGGTAATGCTTTGGCGTGTTGGAGATACTTTCGGTCTATCCACACTTTTAAGTCATCTTGAACCTCGTTCACATCGAGGACGCCAAGATCAAATTGACAACTGATGATTTCAAAGTCCCCGCGCTGGCCGAGTTCATCCGCGGTCACGATTGGAATCAATTCCGTCGGCAGGTCGCCCGCGGCCTCTGTCAAAATCAACTGGTTGCGATTGCGAACGATGGTGTAGGGCGGTTGTTCCAGACGAAGGGCGTAGTTTAATTGATCCAGTGCCTCCATCGGCGTGTATGATTCCTTGTCATCGAGCGTGAACGTTCCTTTGGGGAAACCATCCAGCTCCCTCCACGAAAGTCCCGTTTGTTCCGCGAACCATGCAATGACATTTTCCCATTTCTCTCCATCAAATCCGAATTCGACCGTCCTCTCTTGAACGGCTTTTTCGGGGATGCTGCGACCATCAAACGGGGCCGCTTCTTGGGCGCCGGCGACCGGTGGCGACAGAACAGCAGCCAACACGACAAGCAGCGCTGAGACAATGGTTTTTGATGCTCGCATTTGGGAGGTCCGAGGCAACGTTGGTAACGTCCTTGATTGGGTCATAAGGTGCTTTCGAAGGGCAGCTTCGTTTGTCGACTTAAATCGGCTGAAACTGGCCGAAAATGTCGATTTTGATCGAGTAACTGTTTATTGTACCGTAGCTTCATTCTTAACGTTTCAACCATTGAATAGGTTCGTGAATCTTTCGAAGCCAAAGTATCTATGTTAGATTCGCCGAATGTTCCGAAAATGCTTATCTTCGGGGTTGGTCGGTGAACTCGCTAGTTAGCTTACACGTAAAAATGAAGAGGAAAGGACAGCCCTAACCGGCTGCTGTTTCGGATGAAAATACTCGCAATTGAGACCACGTGTGACGAAACGGCCGCCGCAATTATCGGCGACGATTTGAAAATTTTTGCCAGCGTTGTCGCCTCCCAAGAGGCGTTGCACGAGCAATACAACGGCGTCGTGCCCGAGATCGCCGCGCGGGCTCATGTGGAACGGATGCTGCCGGTGATCCAAGAAACGGTGCAGAAATCGGGGCTCTCTTTGGCCGATGACATCGACGCGATCGCGGTGGCCAACACCCCGGGCTTAGCCGGATCGCTGCTGGTGGGCGTCACGGCCGCCAAAGCACTGGCGCTGTCGTTGGATAAACCATTGGTGGCGATCAACCATCTACACGCTCACGTTTACGCTTGTCAGCTGGACGCCCAACGCGACGTGTTCCCCTGTGTCGGCATGATCGTCAGCGGCGGGCATACGCATCTTTACCGGTACACTGACGCGCTCAGCCCGGAATACTTAGGCGGAACGATTGACGATGCCGCCGGCGAGGCGTTCGACAAGGTCGCCAGCATGCTGGGGCTGCCGTATCCGGGGGGACCGGCGATCTCCAAAATCGCCACCGAAGGTAACGCGGAGGCCCATCGGTACCCGCGCAGTTTCTTAAAAGAGGACCGGTTAGATTTTAGCTTCAGCGGGCTAAAGACGGCCGTTCGATATTCCATCACCGGCCCCGGCAACATTGCTGTCGATTCGATACCGCTTGACGATCAGCAAAAATCGGACATCGCCGCCAGTTTCCAGCAGGCCGTCGTTGATTGCCTGGTAGCCAAGGCGATTCAAGCGGTGAAAAAATATTCCATGAACCGAATCTGCGTCGGCGGTGGCGTGGCCGCCAATCGAGTCTTCCGCCAGCAACTGCAGGACGCCTGTGACGCCAAAGGGATAGAACTATTCATTGCGCCGTTAAAATACTGCACCGACAATGCCGTCATGGGCGCCATCGCCTTCGAAAAATTAAAGGCCGGTTTGGTTGAAGAACTATCAGTCGACATTTTACCGGGACTGGTTCGAGCGTAACCTAAAAGGCACCATCAAAATTTAACAAGCTTTCACAAGCGAGATGGGTGACACCAAATTTTTGGGCCTTTGGCGATACCAGCACTTCGGCACACGGGCACATCGGCGGACCGGCATATCGGCGGACATTACGTGAGGAGAGTGGGGTGACATTAAAAATTTTCGCCTGCGGCATTTTCAGCCTGCTGATCGTGTTCAACGGTTCAGTGTCGGCTCAGCAACCGACGCTCGCCGGTTTTCAAAAACAAATCCAACGGCGAGTGGCGCGTGATCAAGCGGTCCGAGTAGCATTGCAAAAGGTTCCGCCTGCCAAAACCGGTGAAGCCGATCAAAAAGAACTCCACCGTCTCATGCAACGTGCGTCGGATGTGGACGACCAAAACGTAGCGTGGTTGCGGAAACAGGTCTCGAAAATTGGAGTTCCCGATCCGGCGGTGCTTGGTAAAAAGTGTGCCGATGGATGGTTTCTTTTAGTGCTGCACGCTGATCGCGACAGGGAGTTTCAGCGCAAATGCCTCGGCCTGATGAAGAAGGCACCCCAGCAGTGGCCGGCGGCCTACGTTGAACGTTTAGAGCAAAGGACGTCTCTGCCGGAGCCGAAAAAAATAACGCTTCCGCGACCTGACGAAGCAGCAGGTGAGACAGGGCGCGGCAAATACTGGGATGACGAAAACTCGAAACCTACGCCTGCGGCTGGCGGATAAACCCAATAACGATCAATGAAGACCATTTTCGTTTAACGACACTCCGTCAGGCGACCGCGTTTGGCTAAGCCTTGGCTGAGCCTAAAACACTGACGCCTGCCGGCTAATCGTAATACCGTTCAATGAAGGCCATTTTTCGTTTAACGACAAGCCGGCAGGCGACCGCGTTTGGCCCCGCCTAAAACACTGACGCCTGCCGGCTAGTCGTTAAACTGATCGTGTCTTTGAGCCAAACAAATCGGTTCATTGAACGGCATTGCGGATATACGGTAACGGCCCCCCTAAATCATCAAAGTAAATCATCAAAGTAAAATGCTCCTTAGGGGGCAGAGACGGCCACCGTTTCGCTGGTGAAACGATTAACGGTAATCGCGTTCAATGAACGGCACCTAGTGAAATCGCCATGTGCGAATCACACAGTGAAGGGTGCTTTCTACGCCTGAAAACGAGCCAAATTGTCCAGCAAACGTTGGATTTACCAGCGTTTTTTCGGGCCATGGCCTTCTCTTGATTGACAGGGTAAAAGCGATGCTAGGGGTAGGCCGCGGCATTCATTTTGGTTATTCATCATTGAAAACAAGGACGGGACATGCCCTTAATTATGGCTTTTTGGTGTTGAAAACCCCACTGCATTTGATATTATGATCTTCATGAGAAAGCGGTTTCAGCTTTTTTGCAATTTTTCAGTCTGCGGCCAGTTCCCTTTGGCACCCAGGCAATTTCAATTTGGAGCGCATAATGAATCTTAAGATGTCTTTTTTAGCTACCCTCTCCGTAGCACTGTTCGCTTTTTCGGCAAACGCTGAAGTTATTCACGAGAGTGACTTCGAAGCCGAATCAACGGTTGGTTTCGGTCTCGGATCCGAAACCATGCTTTTCAATGACGCGGGAGGTGACTTGATTGGTTTCTCTGCTAATGGCAACGCTCAAACGACAGGTGATGCGGTAGGGATTTCCGATGGCAATCCAAACAGCGGTTCTTTCTCCTACGTCAATGATGTCGGTGCAACCGATGCAGCCGCCGGCAACGGTTGGGGCGCGGCATGGTGTGGCGCGAATACCGAAAACGGTTCAGGTGGTTTCAGCGATCAAGAAACGGCAATTGCAGAAGGAGCCGGTTGTTATGTTGATTTCTCCGCAGGTGCGACGTTTACCGTGACTTGTCAAATCGCGACCGATCCGGCATTCCCACTTACTGGGACCGCGACAGGTGAAGTTCGGCTTGAGTTCAACAACGTTAATGGTGAAACTACAACTCCTGACATCATTCCGCGTGCAGTCAGTACTCGACTTGGTGCCGCTGACCTGACCGGAACCTACCAAGAGGTAACCGTCTCATACACGCTGACGCAAGCTGACATAGATGCGGGAATTGCGGCTGGAACTCCGATTAACAGCGTCGCTGCTGTTATGGGCATCGAAGGCGCTGGGCACGATTCTTCAACGGGTCATATCGTGTTCGATGATTACGTATTTGAAGTTAACGACGAAAACGTTGTTTTTGTCGGTGATGGACACGCAGGAGACGTCGACGTACTGAAGGGCGATGTCGACCTCAACGGCACGGTCACCTTCCTTGACATCAACCCCTTCATCATGATTCTCTCTGGAAATGGTTTCCAAGCCGAAGCAGATTGTGATTGCGACGGAGATGTTGACTTCTTGGACATCCAACCGTTCATTGATATCTTGGCAGGAAACTAATCAGCAGATCCAAATTTAGGATATGCATCGCCGATCGGTTTTCATAAATCGTTCGGCGGAGTGGAAAATGATTTCCACAATTCGTCATTTTAAATAAGGGAGCCAGTTTGATACTGGCTCTCTTTTTTTGCGCTCCTCCGCTGGTCAAAATACGGTTGGTAACGTTTTCGTGAGTGCTTGGGGGCAAAACTGGATGCACACCAACTGGGTTTGGCTATCGCTATCGGATCCACACAAACGCCGCTGTGGGAGCGTCTGTGTTGTATTACGTTGAAGATTTGCAGTGTTAGAAGCTGAATCTGCGAAATCGACGAAGTGAATCGGCGAAGTGTTAAGCAATCGCCGGCAGCAGGGCGGCACACGCACGGACGATGCACAGATCCGAAATCGTGGCCGCTTCAGCGCCTTACACGAAATTTGGAGTCCAAAGATTGGATTTCAAAATGACAGTGACGCGCTGCTGGAACTGCCGCTGATGAAGTCATCACGAAAAAACGTGACGACTTAATCGAATAAGAAAGCACGGGGCCCCACCTTGAGAAGATCCCGCGCTTCCATTCACCTCTGCTTCCGGTTGATTTACTTCCATGAATATTCGTCGTCCTCTGGAGCACTTGATTAACTTTGCGTGACGCAAAAACCGAAGCGAACTGGACCGAACGTTCGTGGCTGTTTTTTGATTTTCAAACAGTCATTGGGGACATCTGTTCAATGGACAGCGTAACAAGCGACTGCCGCCGACGCAACGCTTTGGTAATCCCCGAGCGCTGCGTAAATTCACGCAGGCCCATTTTTCGAGCTCAGCCCCGAAGAATATCGGCTTTAGCGTAAAATCGGCAGGCACGCACGGCACCAGCACGAAAGTGTTTTGGGTGAGCCCGATCGTTACAGTGTCTCCCGTATTAGGGTTGGGCGCGGCTTGCGCCGATGCGACGTAACAGCATCGTTACTTCGCCGATCGCGTGGCACCAACGGAGCGGTTGAACCTAACGCGGCCGGGTTTCCGCCACGTCCTTGGGGAGTTGAAACCGCAAGTGAGTACGTTTCGAATTCGATTCATGATCCGCCGCCTGGAGGCCGTTTGCTTCATCGGTGCGCCGAATTACGTGATGAAGATAGGGTTTGGCGTTAAGATACTCCGAGCGTTCGAGCTTCATCGCCTCATTGAG
>CAYOZV010000002.1:44670-57439 GCA_964408465.1 uncultured Pirellulaceae bacterium | reverse complement strand
TTTCGTTAATGAAAAATCAAGAACGATAGACTCCAACCTGAATTCGATTCGGAGGTGGAAAAACGGGCACACCATCGGCCAAGCAGCTGGGGACAGCGGCTTTACTAACCCGGAGGCCATGCTAACTGACGGCCGGCAAGAATGTGTAAATGCAAATGATCGACCGATTGCCCACCGTCGCTGCCGCAGTTGGCGACTACGCGATAGCCGTTGGTGATCCCAAGTTTCTCCGCGACTTTGTTCACCGTCAGCAATAGATGCCCGGCCAACTCCGCGTCTGTTTCTTCTAACGCGGCCACGTTGACGACTTCTTTTTTGGGAATCAGCAACACGTGAACGGGTGCTTGGGGCGAAACATCACTGAACGCTAAACACAGGTCGTCTTCGTAAATGACGTCCGCTTTGATTTCGCCGTCGATAATTTTTTTGAAGATGGTTTTTTCGGCCATTGGAAACTTCCTTAATCATTTTTAGGTATCACAATCGCTTCGTCGGCGATCATCTGAATGATGCCGGCGCGGACGGCGCAACCAATCTTTCGGTCGGCGCTGATCAAAACTCCTTCGACCGGATCGGTCACGGTTTGCCCTAATTGATTGACAACGTTTCCAGCGGCGATCTGAGCGTTTAGTTCCGCGACTGCTTCGGCTGACGCGACACTCAAAACAGATTTTGTAACGGGGCAACGCAACATGTCCAGCGTCGCTTGAGAAAATTGGGTCATGACTTTCTTCGATCAAAATAAAGGTAACGTGAATCGAAATTATAACATAATTTTCCCGGCGGGCCGATCATCTACAATTCGCCGCGCCTTAATACGAATGTAAGGAGCGATAAACTGACAACGATGGGCGAACGAATCAATCGCGCTGTCCGTTTTCGCGTGCAGCGGTTCGGTGACGTCTTCGATCACCATCGACGCGCGGCACATTCCGCCCAAAATCTCTTCCCAACGGTGGACGTATTCCATCGTCCCTTGCTCACGTACTAAATTTGGCGTTGGCGACTGAGGCAACGGGGCCTTTGAATAATACGCGTGGCGAATTTTGTACTCGCCCGACTTCGATTGAGCATCGGCTTGTAAACTGACCGGCTGCTTGTGCTGGCTGATATAGATCCCGCCACCAACCAACACGCGCGCGACTTCAGCAAAGACCAAACCAATATCGGGAACGTAGCAGGTGCTGACCGGGTGGATGACAATATCAAAAGAAGCGTCAGCCAACATCGACAAATCGTCCATCGACGCTTCCACCGTTTTCAGTTTCAGTTTTCTCTCGGCCGCGACTTTCCGGTCCAGTTCCAACATCGCCGGGCTGATATCAACCACCGTCACGATCCCGCCGGCGGCCGCGTAGATCGGGCCTTGGCGACCTCCGCCGGCAGCCAAGCAGAGCGTCCTCTTACCGGCAATCGAATCGCCCAACCAACCCGGCCCATCGACAGATTTTAGCGGATTAACAAAATCCACATCGCGTGCGGGCTTGGCCAGCCGGTCTTGCGTTTGGGCCAATCGGTCCCAAGCGGCTTTGTTGTGCCAGTGATCCATAGATAAATCTTTCGCGTCAGCCGGATTGTCTTTCGGTCGCAGGCCTACCCAGCACCGTCAAAACGACAATAATACATGCTTTCGGTTCCCTGTCGAACTTCATAACATATGCCAGCCCTTTCCCCCATCAACAGCTTTCAAACTCAACGCACCGTCCGATTCGTCGACACCGATTGCTCCGGTTCGGTGCACGCTGGGGCGCTGATTCGGATGATGGAAGAAACGGAGTACGCTTTTCTCCGCAGCCGCAACCTGTCGGTGGTGCTCAGCGACGAAAAGGGTATCTTGGGTTTTCCTCGACTTTCGGCGTCGATCGACCTGCACCAAAGTGCCAGTTTCGATGAAGATTTATTGGTCGAGTTAAACCTGTTGGAAATTGACGGGAAACAGATCGTGTACCAGTTTGAAATCACGCTGCTAACCGGCCAGCAGGTCGCCAGTGGGAATTTCCGAGTCGCGTGCTGTCGATTTCCCAACGGCAAACCGCCCTATGCGATCCTAACACCAGCCCACATTGTAGAAGCACTGACCAATTAAATTGATCGTTTAACCGTCAGCCGAAGGCGTACGCGTGTTAGGCATTGGAGACACACGTACGCCTTCGGCGAACGGTTAAACGGGGAACACTTTCATCTCATACCACAGACATTATGAACGATAAAAAATTCGACGCGCTGATCGTTATTTCCTTCGGCGGCCCTGAGGGGCAAGACGACGTCATGCCTTTCCTCGAAAATGTTTTGCGAGGCAAAAATGTGCCGCGTGAACGCATGCTGGAAGTGTCCGAGCACTACAAGCATTTCGATGGCATCAGCCCGATCAACGAACAGAACCGTGAACTGATCGCGGCGATCAAGAAAGAACTGGCCGATCACGATATTGATTTGCCCATCTATTGGGGAAATCGAAACTGGCATCCAATGATTCCTGATGCGCTCGAAGAAATGAAAAAGGACGGCGTCAAATGTGCCTTGGCCTTTTTCACGTCCGCGTACAGTTGCTACTCGGGTTGCCGCCAATATCGCGAGAACATCATGGTTGCTCAGGACCAATTAGGTCCCGGATCGC
Source organism: uncultured Pirellulaceae bacterium (assembly GCA_964408465.1). Taxonomy (GTDB): domain Bacteria; phylum Planctomycetota; class Planctomycetia; order Pirellulales; family Pirellulaceae; genus Mariniblastus. The sequence goes on along the minus strand of CAYOZV010000002.1, from coordinate 54,822 downwards.
CCGAGGTGCATAAACTGCGAATGTTCTTCAACCATCCGCTGTACACCGCCGCGACGGTGGACCGCGTAAATGACGCTTTCCATCAGATCCCCGAAGACCGTCGATCGAAGACCCGATTCATCTTCACCGCTCACAGCATCCCAATGTCGATGGCGGATAACTGCAAGTACGCGACTCAGTTGAACGAAGCGTGCCGATTGGTGATGGAAAAAATCGGCGATAACGAATGGGACCTTGTTTATCAAAGCCGTTCAGGCCCACCGCAGCAACCTTGGTTAGAGCCAGATATTTGTGATCACTTAGAGACGGTGAAAGAAACGACTGACGTGCAAGACGTCGTGATCATGCCGATTGGGTTTGTTTCTGACCACATGGAAGTCTTGTTCGATTTGGATACCGAAGCGCAAGAAAAATGCGAAGAAATCGGGCTCAAGATGCAACGCGCCAAAACCGTCGGCGTCCATCCCGAATTCATCTCGATGATTCGCGAGCTGATTCTTGAACGCACCGACGGGACTGAGAAAAAGGCGATCGGTTTGATGCCGCCCAATCACGATGTCTGCCCGAAGGACTGTTGCACATACAATCCGCCCAAACGACCGGCGCGTCCGGCAGTGACAAAGTAGGGCCGGTTCCTACCGGCCACTTTGCTCCTATACCAGAGGCTATTATCTATCGACCAACTCGGCCGGTGGGAACCGGCCCTACACGTGGGCACGACCGTTGAGCCATGCACTACCCCTTGCATTTGCTTCGAGAAAAGATAACTTTTCGACATGAGTTTAGAACCAGGTGGACGACCGGGCGGCGAGATCAAATTTATCATCGGCGTTTTATTGGCCGGTGTTGGGTTCTGGCTGTTCTTTGATTCGGTCAGACTGACCACAGGACATCACGGTTTGATGTCTAACATCTTTGGCGGCCGTGATGGCGGTGCAATGGGTGAAACCACTTCGATGGCGATCATCTTGGTTCCGCTGTTCATCGGTGTGATCGGGCTGTTTTTTGATGTCAGCCAAAAATGGGCGTGGGCACTGACCATCATTGGGGTTTCGATTTTATCGGTTGAAATCCTCAGTCGGATGAGGCCCCACTTCAACGTAAAGGCCACACACGCGGTGTTAATGCTGGTGATGATCGCCGGCGGTCTCGGGCTGATGTTACGAGCCTACATCGAAGACAACCGCGCAAAGATCAAAGATGAATCAGAAACCTAAGGTTCGTTAAGGTTAAGGTGCGTTAAGGGAGTGGCGGTAGTGGATTTTGTTAAAAATCCCAGCGGCGAATTCCAGCGGATTTTAACAGGCAAAATCTATCGCAATGGGAGCCCGCAAAAGTGCGGATTCCTATTCGATTCGGCCAAGCGATCCTTTGACAAGATTCACGACTGATTACGCTCTACCTTCGGCCAGCCACTGATCGGTTCCCTCAGGTTCGACGGCGCGGCAGGTTTCTTCTAATTGATTCGCGATGTCGTTGAGATCATCTTTCCACGTTTCGTATTCGACGTCCGGCGGGCATAGTTCGACCATTTCATCCAGCAACAACACCAGCCGCAACAAATGCCGCAGCAAAATCCCTTCTTGTTTTTGCAGTTTGTTGGCGGTGATGTATTTGTTGAAATCGGTGCCGTATTGGAGAACTTCACCTGCCACCCAGACCGGTGTGATTCTTAGGTCTTGAACAGCTGGGAACTCGTATTGAAACAATCGTTGCAGTTTATGAGGCAGCGTCAAAACGGGCACGTATTCATCGTAGTACCCGCGTTCCTTTTCCTCGTCTTCATCGGGATCTTTGTAGCCAAATTCATCGGCGGTAGCCAAACCAAGCTTGAGAAGTTGCGAATCCAAACGCTCGGTCTGTAACGGACCCGGCGGCAAATACTCCGGATAAGGGACGCGGATGGCTTTGCCCAACGATCGTGAAAGATCCAATAAACTTTCAAACGCCATCACACGTTCATTCCGATCGGCGATGCCTAAATGCTTGGTTAAGAAAAGCGCGTACAGCGGATGCACGCCACGCAGCAATAATAGATCCTGCATCTTTTCGGTCGGCGTAGCGATGTCGGCGCGGTAGTCCGGTTCGTCATCGGCAATTGCTGCCGCGACTTTCTTCTTGGGTTGGTTTTTGGTTGGCTCCGTCGGTTGTGGCAGATCAGATTTCCGCTGACCTAAATCCAGCAACATCGAAAGTGAAGCCGCGCCGCCAACTTCGGATTCGGTATCCGGTTGAGCGTCGTGGGGTTGAGAATTATCCCCCTCTACGATTTCCAGATCTTCGGAATCCTGTCCCTCGGGAAGATCAGACCCCAGCAGCGCCGCCGGCGGTTTAGGATCCAGCGTCACATAGCCGCCGCGCCACAGGGTGATCAGTTGGCGATTGAGATCTTTCTGAGCCGCCTCTTTCTTTTTCCCATCAAGCAAGCGTTTGTTAACCAGCGTACGGATTCTCTTCACATCGTCTGAGATGTTCAACATGTAAACCAGCAGCCGCCACGGCAACGGGCCACGGCTTTCTAAATCTGCCGACGGTGCAGCGACCAGTTGATCGAATTGGGCTTGGCTCCAGTACTGAAACCCCTCGCGCCGCTTGGGGCGTTTCTTCTTTAGCGCTTTCTTTGCTTTCCTCAACCCAGGGTCTTTGGTGTCCTCGGGGATCGAATCGTATTTTGCTTTCCACCGTGCGATTTTCACGTCGTCTTCGTGGGGCAGGACGTAGACATAACCAATATCGTCAAACTGAGGACGACCGGCGCGGCCGAAAATTTGGTGGGCCCCCGCGGCTTCCATCAATTTTTCTTTTCCGGGCGGCCCTTTCAAAATCGTGGGCATCACCACGCTGCGGGCCGGCAAGTTAATTCCCGCGGCCAGCGTTTCGGTACAGACGCAGATACTCAGCAATTTCTCTTGAAATAGTTCCTCGACAATGCGGCGGTACTTTGGCAACACGCCGGCGTGATGAACACCGACGCCCCTGATCAGCAGCTGCTTCATCTTGGGACCGGCGCCTTGGGACCAGTCATATTCATCCAGACGATCGCTGAGCAATTTTTGTTGGTCCTTCGCGACACACTTTTTTCCTTTGAGCATTTCTGCGACCGTCCAACAGCCTTCGCGGTTGAAGCAAAACAGCAGGGCAGGGGTGCGGCGAGTCGCATCGTCGCTGGTGACCATTTTCTCCATGTGGTCGGGCAGCAGGTCGTCATCGACCCACTTGAATTCCAACGGCACTTTGCGTTGGGTGCCTTCGACCAGTTTAAGACTCCGGTCGTGAACATGATTGAGCCAACGCAGAAAGTCCATCGAGTTACCGACGGTGGCCGACAACAACAATGTTTTGACATGAGCCGGCAACAGCGCCAGACCAAACTCCCACACGATGCCGCGTTCGGGCAAGTTGAAGCTGTGGAATTCGTCCATCACCACGGCCCAAACGTCGTCAAACATACGGGCTTCGCCATCGAGCAACCGGTTGAGCAAAATTTCGGCGACGACGACCAAGATTTTCGCTTGCGGGTTTACTTTTTTGTTGCCCGTCACCAACCCAACATCGTCCGGCGAATATCCCCAAGATACGACGGTCTCTTGGATCTCGCGAAACTTTTGATCGGTCAGCGCGATCAGCGGCGTCGTGTAATAGGCTTTCTTGCCCAACTTCAGCGCCTCGAACAAAGCGGCTTCGGCGATCAAAGTTTTGCCAGTTCCCGTCGGCGCACAAACCAGCACGCCTTGCTCTTCTGTGAAGTAGGCTAAGAGCGCTTCTTCCTGAACCGGGTAGGGATCAAACGGCAGTGAATCGAAATACGCATCCGCGATTTCGTCACGGCGTTGCTGTAGAGAGGCACCGTCGTCGGTTTTTTTGTTTTCTGACACCGGTGCTAGTTACCAATGGAATGAGGAATGGAGCACGAATAGGTTTTTGAGGTATTCTAGTGGAAGTCAACGGTGTGCATAGCGACCGTCGCTTCCGCCCTCAAAATCTGTAAATTGGCAGGATGAAAATGGTGGACGTGACCGTTGGTTTTGACTTAGGAGCCAAAGACGGCAAAGGGACCGGCTGAAGCAGCTGGGGACAGCGGCTTTACAAACGATAGTACAGTCGCCGTCTCGGCTACTTAATACGCTTCGATTAAACTGCGCTAACACTCCCGTCGCACCCTAATCTCGTTAAGGGGAATTCAAGTTGAAGAATGTGATCGGCACAGCCGAAAACTGGCGGCTCGCACAAATTGGCGACTGTGTGTTCTAAATCGCGTCCTTCAACTTCATCGCCGGCGGGCGAAAATCTGACATGTCGCGGACCAATTGACGCCAGTTGGAGGGACTGCCTGGAGTTAACTTCCCCAAAACGCGCTGTTGCCCAGCGCCAGTTATCATCGGAATGTTGGCTTGCATTTGATCGACGTGCAGGATCCCCAACAGGGCTGCAACCGTCCCTCGTACGTTTTGTCCGTCAACCGCCTCAGGTGTTTGCGTGAAGATCTTCTCCCGCGCGAACCATTGGCTCAAGGAGTTTAAGAAAGGGCCGGTGACCTCGGCATCGCCAAACACATAAATCTGGCAGACATTGTTTGCCGCCGGTTGTGGACCGTAGTACTTCAATCCTCTGCCGCCACGGTAAATTTGGTCTAAGCACGACTGAGCTGTAAAGTCTATCGCCGTTTTCAAAACGTCGGCGATGGAAAGTCTTTCGGAGCCCATCGCTTCGACGGCTGCTTGGATGATTTTCGATTCGTCTCCCGCGTACTTATCCCACTGCTGCTTCAACGATTCAGAGACGCGTGCGGTGGCGTAATCCTGCGCCAAAGGTCCTTGATTTCGATCGGTCAAAGGGCCGCCAACCAGCGCTTCATGGAGCGTCCGCAGAAACGACCGGCCTGTTGTTCTAACCAAGCCGATCGGCGGCAGTTCAGCGTCCAAGCCATCCGAGGCGGGTAACAAATAGCCCTCGCAAAATTCATCCAGCAAAAGTACAACGCGATGCTCATCGGCCACCTTTGCGCTGCGATCACTCAGCAACAGCCAGAGCGGCAGCGCCGTCAGTGGGCCGCCGCGTCCGCCAGCGATGACATCATTGGCGGGATAGTCATCAATAATTGTCAGACCGGTAACATCAGCGATACGATGCGCATCGGCCAGCCCGCTATAAATCTTGCTGCCGTCGAAATCTGTCAGCCAAATCCCCGGATCGGTCACCGACGCGAATAGAATGCGATCGACATACTTACCGGCTTTGGTTTTGATTTGTTCGATCGCTTGGATTTGCACGTCGGCCAGATCAGCGGTGAACTGACGGTAGTCCTGCAGGGACAGCGGGTCTGATTGTTGGAGCTGCCGCCAGTTTTCTGAGATTCGTTTGGGGAGGTCTATCTGATTGCCAACGGCGTGGCGGACACGCAGATACTTTCCATGGCCGCTGGTCATGACCAATGAACATTGCATTGTTTCCATCCGGCTATCCACATCCAAACCTATCGAAAGACGATAGGACCGATCGGTCAAGACACGGTCGATACGCGCCGCTGGATCGTCGATCGCTTTCCAAAGATCGGTTGAGATTAAGGGGAGGTGGAGCATTTTCAATGCCGAACGCGGGATGCGGAGTTTTGAATACGAAAGGTGGGCTCCATTCCCGCCGGCCAGGCTCCGCGTTTGATTGACTGGGCCGGTGGGAATCAGCTGTACCGTGTTTCAATCTTTTAGGATAAGCTCAGGGATTCGTCTATTGCGGCCTGTATTGGCGATGGCCTGCTAGCGAACGATCTGACGCGCCCCAATCACCTATCGAGCTGGCAGTTTCGAGGCCAGCCACCGTTTTGCCCCTTCAATCGGCGTCCCAAACGGTCGTTGGTAAACCTTGACGATTTCTCCAGTGGTCGGTGTTGGCGAACCGTTGATTGTCAGGGGATCCACTCCGTTGATGACCATTGTGCCAAAAACTCCAGCCACGCCCGTTCCGATTTTTCATTCGAGGACCATTGGTGCAGATTGTTTGGCTTCGCCCGAATGCAATGACGATGTTCATCGTGAGCCCTAGAACACCTGGCCGCAACGTCAGGATTCTAACAGTCATTTCCGAAGCGACAGTTGTCCGGTTTCTTTTTACCGATATCTCGATGCTCCGCAAAACTGTTTCCATTTGATAACGGTGACCCAATGATGAAACGTTTAACAAAAACCTGCCTTACCGCTTTGCTTTGTTCAGCAGCGCTAACCAACTACGCTGCCGCCCAAGAATTGCCAGCGATCAACGATTCGAGGATCGATCTGAGCGACTTTGCTCCGCTGGGTGATTTGCCGGTGAATCCGCTTCCTGGTGATTCTGGCGCTCCCGCCATCAACATCCCAGACGGCCCTGAGCTCTCCATCAGCAGCGGTGGCCGTGATCTTAAAACGCCGGCAACAAAATTGTCGCCCCCAGAAAGCGTCTCGATCGCCAAACCACCGACGTCGATTAATGGCGCGACCGCAGCAGCGTCAACCGGTGATGGTACAGCAGTCGCTGACGGCACGGTGATTGATACTGGCGAAGTTTACTACGAGGGACTCGACGGACAGTTGCACGAGGAAAACATCTATGAGGGCGTTGTCGAAGGCGAGCCTTATTCGGTCCATTCGGTGCTTGGTTTTTCGGCGCTTGGTTTCCGCCGCAACTACGGGGAGGATCGCTTGATCGGTTCTAACCGCGGCGGGGAGTCACTGACGACCGGCGACGCAGACCATCGCCAAATCGGCGGCTTTGAGACGTATCTTATCGCTCGTGATAGTAATGGTGTCGGTTGGGAGTTTCGTTACTTCGGACTATTCCCTAGTGAGAACACCGCGACCCTTGGCGGCGGACCACAAACGGCATTGATCGGCCTCAACGACATTGCGACCGAACCAGGTGGTCCGACCGTGGCGGACACCTTCAACAACGGGAGCTTCCAATCGCTAACGCGTGACACCAGCATTTTCAACTTCGAGTTTAACTTTCTACGCAATCACAGTAGCACCGGTTGGTTCAACGGCATCCTTTGCAATACGGAATCGATGATTGGTTTGCGCTACTTTGATTTCGACGAAAGTCTGGCTTACAGCACCGGCAGCGATTCGGGCGACGGGCCACGATCGGCGTCCTTCAACCAGTCGGTCGAAAATTCACTGTTCGGTTTACAGGGAGGCGGGCGATCTGAATTTAACATCGTTGGTCGCTTTAGCGGGTCGTTTGGATTGAAGTTGGGTGCGTTCTACACGAGGGCTCGGTCTAACCGACGGATATTTGGTGAGTTTGCCGACGGTTCAGCGTACAATCCCAGCATTCAAAACGGTACGACCGGTGTCAGGGGTTACGACTTCAGTGACTCCGAAAGCGATGTTAGTTTTTTGGCGGAATTGGATTTTGGTTTGATGTACCAGATCAACCAAAGTTCTCGACTACGTTTTGGTTACCGTCGTCTGGGGATTTCGGGCCTGGCCTTTGCGAGCAACAACATTCCTGATGACGTGGCCAACGTCCAGCAGTTGGGGGCGACCGATGACAACCAAAGTCTTCGGTTGCGAGGAATTTATTTCAGCTACGAATTGGCGTTTTAGGGAGGGTTGGGGTGTAGTGGATTTCTTTCATGGGTTCATTTGCGGGTGAGTGAGAGCAAGGTTGGAATTGGAGTGGGGAGAGATGACGCAAATTTAGAATTTAGAATTTCAAAATCCAAAATCCGAAATCGCGAATTATGAGCCAAGGATTTTTTAATAAAATCCACTACGCAGTTGCCGCACTTACGAAAAAAACGGCCCGTGGGAAATTCATCCCTAGGGCCGTTTTGTTTTTCTACGCTCGTTCAACAGAGGGGGGCCGGACTCGCGTCCTCACCCATTACGTGGCTTACTTGCGACGCTCTTCGCGCTCTTTGCGACGTGTCTCGATGATCTCGACCTGAACGTTCTTGGGAACCTGACGGTAACCATTCACTTCCATCGAAAACGTTCCCTGTCCCTGTGTCATACTACGCAGATCAGTCGCGTAACCGAAGGTTTCTGAAAGTGGCACTTCGCAAAGAATCGTGACGTTACCGTCCGCTTTGACGTCCGTGCTTTCCATGATTCCACGTCGACCGGTCAAATCGCCAACAACCGGACCTTGAAACGCTTCGGGAACTTCAATCTCAACTCGCATGACCGGTTCCAGCAGAATCGGCTTGGTCTTAGGCATGTTCTCGCGGAACATACCACGAGCAGCCGTTTGAAACGCCATCTCCGAACTATCGACATCGTGGTAAGAACCGTCCACCAGGTGACACTTCAAACCAACAACGGGGTACTCAGCCAGCACGCCTTTGACGACCTGCTGACGCAAACCTTTTTCGACCGCAGGAATGAACTGCTTGGGAATACGACCACTAACGATCGACTCTTCAAAAATGAAGTTGTCTTGGACGGCTTCCTTTTCTTCTTCCTCCAAAGCCTCTTCATCAAATGGGAGCAATTCACCTTTGATATGAGCAAACTGACCAGAACCACCGGACTGCTTCTTGTGCTTATAGTCAAACTTTGCTGCGACGGTTGGTTGTTCGCGGTAACTCACGCGCGGTGCACCGACTTCGATGTCGATACCGTACTCACGTCGAATACGTTCGGCATAAACTTCCAAGTGAAGTTCGCCCATACCCGAGATCAGCGTTTCGCCAGTCTCATCGTCAGTTTCGACGCGGAAGGTTGGATCTTCTTTGCGGAAACGAAGCAACGCCTTGCTCAGCTTTTCGGTGTTGGTACGTTCCTTAGGATTCACGGCGACCTTGATCACCGCTTCTGGAATGAACATGTTCTCCAGCGAGCACATCTTGGGTTCCTGAGCGTAGGTTTCGCCCGAAGCACAATCGATGCCCATGACGGCGATGATGTCACCGGCGTAAGCTTCGTCGATCTCTTCACGTTTATTGGAGTGCATTCGCACGATGCGGCTGAATCGTTCTTTACGACCGGTACGCTGGTTGAAGTACGATTCGCCTTTTTTGATCGTGCCCTGATACATCCGCATGAAAGTCAACTGGCCGAAGGGATCTTCGACAATCTTGAATGCCATGCCGACAAAGGGTTTGTCTGCAACGGGTTTTAGAGGGTAATCGACGCTGGCGTCTTCCCAATTCTTGGCACTGATTTCACGATCCAGCGGTGAAGGCAGGAATTTCACGATCGCGTCCAGCAACGGTTGAACGCCCTTGTTTTTGAACGCGGTGCCCATGTAAACCGGTGTGAACAACAGATCCTGAACGCCTTTAAGGATCGTATCGTTGATCATTTTCTCAGGAACCTCTTCTTCGCTGAGAAGTAGTTCCATGATCTCGTCATTAAACATAGAGATCGCTTCGAGCATTTCCTGTCGCATGGTTGCGGCTTTGTCGGCCAGTTCAGCCGGAACGTCTTCGACGCGTACCGTTTCGCCTTTGGCACCATCGTTGTAGTAAGCTTTCATGGTCACGAGATCGACGACGCCTTCAAAGGTTTCGCCGGCACCGATGCCGATCTGCATCATCACGGCTTCTGCGCCCAGTTTGTCGCGCATCTGCTGCACAACGTCTTCGGGATCCGCACCGGTACGATCCATTTTATTGATGAACGCAAGACGCGGAACTTTGTATCGTTTCATCTGACGATCAACGGTCAACGATTGAGCCTGCACGCCACCGACGGCACAGAGCACCAAAACGGCGCCGTCCAAAACGCGTAGGGAACGTTCCACTTCCACGGTGAAGTCAACGTGACCCGGGGTGTCGATCAAGTTGATCGTGTGATTCTCCCACTGCACGGTGGTGGCCGCACTGGTGATCGTGATGCCGCGCTCTTTCTCAAGCTCCATGTGATCCATGGTCGCACCGTCACCGCCGCCACGCACGTCTTCGATTTTGTGGATACGGCCTGTGTAGTAAAGGATCCGCTCACTCAGTGTTGTTTTACCTGAGTCAATGTGAGCCGAGATTCCGATGTTGCGCACGTTTTTTAAATTCATCAATCACACCGCCGACAAATACGATTTTACGATTTGTCTAAAGAAGGTTAATTTTGCCAAGGCCATCAATCACACCGACGACGGCCTCGAAGTTAGAGAGCCAATTTTCAAAAAGGCTTACGCGAATGCCCTATGCCACGACACCAGCGAAATGTTAATCAGGGC
>CAYOZV010000002.1:38479-44660 GCA_964408465.1 uncultured Pirellulaceae bacterium | reverse complement strand
GTGTAGTAAAGGATCCGCTCGCTCAAGGTCGTTTTACCTGAGTCAATATGAGCTGAGATACCAATGTTGCGTACGTTTTTTAAATTCATCAATTACACCGCCGACAAACCGTTTATCCGATTTGTCTTAAGAAGGTTATTCTTGCCAAGGTCGCCGATCGGCACGAACGGCGGCCTCATAGTTAGAGAGCCCGTTTTCACTTTTTTAAAACGGGCCTTACGCGCATGCCCTGTGTCACGACGCTACACCAGATGTTAATCAGGGCTGATTACCATGCTGTGGAAGGCAGAATGATAGTTATTTTGTAGGCTGAGGGAAGACCATTTCGTGGGCGATTAAGTCACGCTGGCAATCTACCGCCCGCCCCATTGGGCTGGGTTAACCTCGAAAAGCAACGCCCCGGCCCGCACCTAGCGCCCTCAAGGCAAGCAAAGCCAGCATTTGAGCCAACATGAAGCAGGTTAAGCCCCCGTTAAGTCATAAACAAAGGGCGGCGTTAGCAAATTGAACTCAATTTCGGTTCTCAACCCATGAAAATGGCTTAATATATATCCGTAACCCTCTTTTGCGACAAAACCGCGGCCTGATCGGCTTGAAAGCGGGTTCAAAGATTCGCTAACTTTTCGCCAGACAAAACCGCCTGCCCCTTCTATGAACGGAACATCCAACGTGTGGAACCTTGATTTACGTTGCTTCGGCTGCCCACAGACGCTTCGGCTGTCTAACCCCCTTTGGACTCGGGCGCTGCTGTGTGCGGCTGTCTTTGTGGCCTTTTTAGGGCCTTGGGATGAAAACGCGGCTACCGCCGCAGAACCGGCCGATCGCGCGGCGACGCCTGCGGCCACCGATCAGCAACTCAGTTCCGTCGCTATCGCCGCCTCCCTGACGACGCCCCAACCGGAAGAACCATCGGTCGCCGCCGCCAGCGCGGACGGCCAAAACGCGATCGCCAATTTCAAGTTCGATGGGCTCAAATGTGATCTGTGGGCCGCCGAACCGGACGTGGCAAACATTGTTGCCTTCCACGTCGACTATCAAGGCCGTCTGTTCGCGTGCGAAACATTTCGCCAAGACAAAGGCATCGAAGACAACCGCTACCACATGTACTGGTTGGAAGATGAACTGGCAGCGCTAACGGTAGAAGACCGCGTTGCGTACATGCTCAAACATCATCCCGACGCCAACGAAACCTTCACTCGATACGATGACCGGATTCGTCTGGTGACTGACTCCGACGGCGATGGTAAAGCGGACACCTCCAAAGTTTTCGCCGATCATTTTAACTCCATCGACAGCGGCACCGGCGCCGGCGTTTTGTCTTATCACGGCGACGTGTTTTACACGTGCATTCCCAACCTGGTAAAACTCAAGGACACCGATGGCGACGGCGTGGCCGATGAGCGGAAAGATTTACATTCGGGCTACGGCGTCCATTTTGCGTTTCGCGGCCACGACATGCACGGGCTGATTGTCGGTCCCGACGGCCGACTGTATTTCAGCATCGGAGACCGCGGACATTTCCTGCGGGATCAGAACTTAGCCAATTCCGATTCCGGTTCGGTGTTCCGCTGTGAACTCGACGGCAGCAACTTAGAAGTGTTTGCTTACGGTTTGCGAAACCCCCAGGAACTGGCGTTTGATAATTACGGCAACCTCTTCACCGGTGAAAACAATTCCGACAGCGGCGATGAAGCGCGTTGGGTTTTTATTCCGCGCGGCAGCGACACCGGTTGGAGGTTTTACTATCAGTATCTGGGCGACCGCGGGCCGTTCAATCGAGAAAAAATCTGGCATACCCAACACGAAGACACCCCCGCCTACATCGTTCCGCCGATCGCCAACTTGGGCGACGGACCGTCGGGTTTAGAGTTCTACCCAGGAACCGGTTTTTCAGAAGAGTTTGACAACCGGTTCTTTTTGTGTGACTTCCGCGGCGGCCCCACCAACAGCGGCATCCGCTCATTCCGCAACGAGGCCGACGGTGCGTTCTTCAAAGTCGTCGATCAAACACAGCCGATCTGGGGCGTGTTGCCGACGGACATTGATTTTGCGTCCGATGGGAAGCTGTACCTTTCGGACTGGGTGAGCGGCTGGGTCGGTGAAGACCGAGGCCGCGTCTACCGATTCTACGATGAGAACCACGTCGATTCGGACATCGTCAAAGAGGTCCAAACGTTGCTCAAAGAAGGACTGGCGGAAAAATCGGTTGAGCAACTGATGCAATTGGCCGGGCACAAAGATCAACGTGTGAGGCAGGAGTCTCAATTCGAACTCGTCCGCCGCAACGAACGAGCAGCTCTCACCAAACTTGCCACCACCGCCGAAAATGAGCTGGCCAGGATTCATGGGATCTGGGGGTTGGGACAAATGGTTCGTCTCAACCAAAATGCCGGCAAATACAACATCCATCCTCAGATCTTTGAAGCCTTAAACAACCTGCTCAACGATGACCAAGCCGAGATCCGCGCCCAAGCCGCGCAGATCGCTGGCGAAATAAAAGCGCTCTCTCCAAGCCTAGCAAAATTGCTCAACGACTCCAGCCTACGTGTCCGCTACCACGCGGCAGAGGCACTGGCGCAAATGGGAGCCGGCGATAATCTCGACGGCATCGTGACGATGCTGATTGAAAACAACAACGCCGATCCCATCGTCCGCCATGGCGGCATCCGGGCAATCGCAGCGGCGGTCAAACGGGATGGGATCGCCGCCATCGAGGGACTCACGACGCACCCAAACAGTGCGGTCCGTTTGGCAACGGTGATTGCTCTACGTTCCCGATACCAAGAATTAATTCACGTTTGCGACGCTTCGGGTCACGAAGAAGAATTGAAACAAATCGGCGGCGCGATCGCCGCGATGCTACCGGATTCGGATTCACAAATTGTTTTAGAATCCGCCCGCGCGATTCACGACCTTCCGATCCCAGAACAGATGGATACGTTGGCGAAATTGTCGGCCGATAATTTCAAAAGCTCCGATTCAAACACCGACGCCCTCGCCCGGCGCATCGTCGGAGCCAACAATCATGCCGGCACTGCCGCGGCAGCCATCAATTTAGCCAACTACGCCAACGACCGTTCGCGCGACCTCCAACGCCGCATCGAAGCGGCAAATCTGTTGGGCAATTGGATGACGCCATCCAATCGCGACTACGTCTTGGGCGCTTGGCGACCGATCCATGTCGCCGGCCGCAGCTTGGCCGACGCGCAAACTGCGATGGCCGGTGTGTTCTCTGATTTGGTCAACGGACCGACGGAGTTGACCGACGCCGCGATCGCGGCCGCGTCGAATCTCCAGCTGAAAGAGATTGGCGGAGCCCTCAAAACAATCGTGACAAATCAACAGGCAACCCAATCGACGCGCGTCGCGGCGCTGCGTTCACTGGGACAGATTGAAGATCCCAATTTAGCGGAGGTCCTCGATGGGCTGCAGGATCAGCACGCCCAATTGCCTCGCAAGTTAGCCGCCGTTGCGACCGAACTGATCGTGAAAGCCAACGCCGCCGATGGTTTGGCGTTGCTGAAAACATCTCTCGAGGGCTCTGAAGAGAACGCGTCCCTGACCGGTGATCGGTTGGCCGAAAAACAAATGGCGCTGGCGACGTTGGGCGATTTACAGGACGCTCCATCGGCCCAGTTGTTGGAAACGGTCATAAGTTCATTGGTGGACGACAAGCTGGCAAAATCGCTGCGGCTGGACGCGGTGATGGCGGCCGAGAAACGTGAAAGCGCTTCCTTGAAGGAATTGCTCGGGCAGCACAGATCGTCGTTGGCCTCCACTGGCGTTCCCACAGACGCTTATGCCGACACGTTGCACGGCGGCGACGGCGATGCGGGGAAGAAAGTGTTCTATGAAAAGACGGAGGTCTCTTGTGTACGCTGCCATCGAATCGGCTATGACGGTGGAAAAGTGGGGCCCAATCTTTCTGGCATCGGCAAACTGAAAGATCGCCGATACATCCTCGAAGCGATCGTCGAACCCAGCAAACAGATCGCCGCGGGGCACGCGCAGGTGGTCGTGATGACTGACGAAGGATTAATGTACACCGGCGTGATTAAAGAAGACAACGAAAACGAAATTGGCCTGATGGACACCGCCGGCAAGGTGACTCGCATCGAAAAAGAAGCCATCGAAGGCATGAAGGCCGGAAAGTCCGGAATGCCCAACGATCTGCAAAAGGAACTGACCATGACCGAACTCCGGGACTTAGTCGAATATCTTGCGCAGCAGCAAACGCCAGTCGAAGTTAAAACCGCCGATGAGCACGAGTGAACCCAACCTCGCGTAATCCGATTCCGGATTACCTTGAGGTACGCATTGGTCCACTGACGATGCTGATCGCGGCGATCGTCGCGGTTTCGCTCCGCAGCGGACGGTCGCCCAAGTGAGCCAGTTCAAAACCGTTTTGACGAAACAGCGTCCGTTCGTTTTCGGTCCAACCGCGTTCGGACCCAACGGCTAAAACGAGAGAACGTTTTTGGTGCGTGGCCTGCCACAATCCGGTGGTTGCCTCGTAGTTGTCTAAGCAAATCTTATGAGCAGCCGAATCCGCCCGTTGGATGCCGTCGCTTAAACTGAGTCCGTAGTTAATTTTCGGAAAGCGCGTCGAAAATGCTTGCTCGACTCCCGCGCGAACGAGTCGTTTCCATTCACCGGTTGTCCACAATTTCGAAGACGCGTACGAGGGCTCTCCACGATCGGTGATTACAAAGGAAATGCTCCGCACGCCAAGACTGGTCGCCTCTTGCAAAATCTTCCGGCTGGTCTGCGGACGAGATAGCCCGACGATCAAATCGATGGGCAATAGCGGCGGTGATTGGGCACCCCAAGTGAAATCAAATTCGACTTCATCTGCGCCCAAATTTTTCAACACCGCTTTCCCACGAGGCCCATCCACCAGCCCGACATCGGTTGCGTCGCCAACCTTTCGCCGGAGCACGTCCAAAAGATGTGCGACTCGGTGGTCGTCTCGACGAAACGGAGCGTCGATTTCATGGTTTTCAAAAAGGATAATGTTCATAATTTTTGCCAGCAGACCCAATTTTCTGACGCCAGACGCGTTGCAGCCAAGCCTCACACCTATTGGGCTGATGCAATCACAACCTCCACGTGAAGTTAAGATTCTCTGGTTACGTAGTTTTATCTAAAGACGCAGGTCCTAACGCGCCGATGAGACAAGACACGCCGGCAGCGGTCAACCGATCAATGCTTAGCGATCTGCTTGCACTAAAATCGCAAGCAAGCGACTTATTTGGCCAATTCCAAGGATGGAACCGGCCTTCAATCCATCGAATGATGACAACGGAGCAGTCATGTTCATACCGTATCTTACCGCTTTTGTACTCGTATTTTCAGGAATGGCGATCGGCTATTTTCTGTGGCACAACGAAAGCTCCCGAGACGATGCGTTGCGTGAGGATATGCTGCGTCAGACCGAACAGCTAAAAAAGACCCTGCGAAACGCAGAAACTTCCTACAGCACGCTGGACGATCGATTCACGCGCCAGCGCGGCCAATTGAACGTTTTGCAAAAATTGTGCGACGACTGGACCACCAGTCGCGCCGACGCCGACCGGGAACGCGTCGAATTGGAAGCCCAACTCAATCAGCGGAGCCAACAGTGCGAGCAGCTGACCAGTGAGGTTCAATCGCTAAAAGAGAAGTCCTTAAAGCTCGAAGATACGCTCCACAACACCACTCAATCTCAGTTAACGAAACTGACCGATGTTGAGGGTGGCTGGCACAAGAAGTTCTCCAAGACAGAATCTTTGATGTTTCAGTATCAAGCCGATGCCAAAACTCTAAAATCCGAAAAAGAATCCACCCTCGAAAAATTACAGCGGGCCGAATCGAAGGTGGCCGAACTTGAAGCTGAACTAAAATCAACAACGACGGCGATTGAAACGACCAAGGGCAGTGTGCAGGGATTAGAGAAAGAACATCTCTCTTTAGAAACGGGCCTCAAACACACACGCGCATTGCTGAAGAAATCGGAAATACAAACCGCCGCCGAACGTTCGGAAAAAGACAGCCTCAAAGAATCTCTGACGGCGTCTCAAAATCAGTGTGCCCGGCTCCAAGGCCAAATCGAAACGCTGCAGGATGAACTTGCTGAAAAAGAAACCTACAAACAGAAATCGGAATCACTGGTTCTGTCGCTGGGCAACGCCAACGGCCAATT
>CAYOZV010000002.1:27917-38379 GCA_964408465.1 uncultured Pirellulaceae bacterium | reverse complement strand
AACGAAACGGTCACCAAAGCGCAACGGCAGGACTTTGACGCCGAACTTGAAATGCTGCACGAAGTCGCCGAATCGGAACTGTTGGAGCTGAAAACGCAGCTAGATTCGGCAAACGCTCAATTCGCAACGACAAAGCAAAAGCACACCGACGAGATGCTGTCACTTCAAAAGACGCTCAACCAGCGTGAGATTGAGGTTCAGTCCTTCGCCGTCGTGCAGCAAGAGCTGTCCGAAAAAGAGCTGCAGTTGAGCCAACTGGCGTCTTCGATCGACGAAAAATCGAAGGACTACAGCCAAACGATCGTCAAACTGAACACGCAACGCGAACAGCTGCAGGGCGACCTCGAAACGGCGCGGGAGCAAATGAAGGCTCAGCTCAAACAGGACAGCGAAACGATCGGTCTGCTGCAAGGCGAACGAAACGAGCTTCGTACCGAGGTGGAGGAACTCAATTCCAAAATCGGCGAACTGCAAAGTTCGATGGTGCGTTTGGAAAAGACCAGCCATCAATACGAAGCTGATTCGAAGCTGATCGAGACGTCTCTAAAACGCATGAAAGAGCTGGAAAAAGCGTTGGAGAAGAAGGATAACGCCCTCAAACATCTCCAAGCCGAATCCAACGAACTTTCACGCCTCCGTGACGAACACGCCGCCACGCTAAGGCGACAGGCGGAACTGCAGGCTCGTTTGGATTCGATGATGGCCGACCATTTAAGTTCTACCAACCGTCACGAAGATCGTGAACAAGAAGTCGTTCGACTTCAACAGCAGCTTCTACAAAGCGAAGCCACAATCGCTCAACTGCGAACCCAACGGACCGAAATGCTGAACGAAATGGCGGCTCAGCGCGGCGACTTCGAGGACGCGGCGGTGATCTCTTTCACCCAAGCGATGAAGCAACGTAGCGAGGCAAGCTTCAATCCAGAATATGGCGGCATTGTGCGGATGGATTCCACACGCGGTCTCGTGTTCACCGAGGAACCGGAATCCAAAGACGACCTGAAACTCATTTCGGGGATCGCAAAAGTCTTGGAAAACCGCCTGAACGAGTTCGGCATTTACACCTTCAAGCAGATCATGGAATGGAAGCCGAACGAGATCGAAGAATTTTCACGATTGCTGACGTTTAAAGAGCGGATCGAACGCGACGACTGGCAGGGACAGGCGCGGTTCTTTTACAACAAGAAGAAAAAAGGAACGCTGCAAGCGGCCTAGGTCGACCGCGGACAAAAATTCCAAAGCCGAACGCGAGTCCCGGACCGCTTTGGAATGTTTCTTTTGAGTGGTCACTTTGGTGCCGTAAAAGCCAGCACTTTCAATTCCGCAAAATTCTGCGGACCACCACACCCACAAATGGTCCGATTGGAGTATCCTGAAAGCGTCACGATATTTACGCTGATCAGGGATTCTCTCAATGTTTAATCGCCGTTTGACTCGTTCAAGTTTGAATCGTTCCATTCGCTGCAGCATCGTCTGCATCGCATTGGCCGCCGCCGGTCCAAATTTCGCTCATGGTCAGTTGGAAACCGGCTGGAAAGCCCACGATCTCAGCAGGCCATTACCCCAGATCGCGACGCCCGCCGATGAAAATCTATCCATCAAACCTCCCAGCGACGCGCTGATTCTGTTTGACGGGTCTGATCTGAGCCAATGGTCTGACAGCCAAGGAGGAAAATCGAAATGGAAGGTTAACGATGGCGTTCTGATTGCGACACCCAAGTCTGGCAACCTCTTCACCAAGAAAAAATTTGGCGATTGCCAGTTGCATTTAGAGTGGCAGATTCCGGCCGACATCAAACGCAAAGGCCAAGGGCGCGGCAACAGTGGCATCTATTTCATGGAATCCTTTGAAATCCAAATTCTTGATACGCTGGCCAACAAAACTTACGCCGACGGAATGGCCGGCGCGATTTACGGTCAGTATCCGCCGTTGGTCAATGCCGCTCGACCGGCAGGCAAATGGCAGTCCTACGACATCATCTTTCACCGTCCGCACTTCCATGCCGATGGCTCCCTGAAATCACGCGCCACAGCCACCGTTTTGTTCAATGGCGTTCTGATTCAAGACAATAGCGCATTTCTTGGCCCCACCACGTGGATCAAGCACCTTGGCTACGAAAAGGGCCCCGACAAGCGTCGGCTGTCATTGCAGGACCACGGCAACCCGACGCGCTTTCGAAATATTTGGATTCGTGAACTTGCTGGGAAGCGGGCGCTCCCTAAGCAGCCCTATCCCAGCCCCGCCGTTGAATTGAGCGACGATAATTTGCAACGGTTAGTGGGAGACTACGGAGACTTCAAAGTTGTGAAATCCGATGATAAATTGTTCTGCCGTTTTTACCAAACCAAGATGGAGCTTTTGGCACTTTCGGAATCTGAGTTTTTAATGAAAAAATGTGCCGGAAAATTGATCTTTGATTTTGATGACGATGGTAAGGTGAAAGAGGCCAAACTCCATTTGGATGCCGCCGGAAAACGTGTCGGCACCAAGAAATCCGCTACTGCGAAGTAGGCCGCCGTGATACAATCTCGGGCTAAATTCCCCGACCATCGGGTGAAACTTTCCGAGCGTCGGGAATAACATTCCGACCTCCGGAAATTACGTTTCCGACCATTTATCACCACCAAAAATCACATCATGGCGTTTCTCGACTGGGTTAGTCAAAAGGTATTCAAATCAGTTCACGGCAATAACCTTGTCTACAACACTTGCTGGGAAGACCCACGCTTGGACCGGGTTGCTTTGGAGTTTACTCCCGAGGACAACGTGTTGGTCATCACGTCCGCAGGCTGCAACGCCCTGGACTACGTGCTGGCCGGTCCCAAGCACGTCAACGCCGTCGACATGAACCCTCGGCAGAACGCGCTGCTGGATTTAAAAATCTCGGCCATCCGAAACCTTCCCTACGAATCCATCTTTAAAATGTTTGGAGAAGGACGCCTTCCCGAAGCGGCCGACGTTTATCGTTCGACGTTGAGGAGCGACCTTCCTGAATGGTCACAGCAATTCTGGGACAAGAAAATCAAATGGTTCGATAACCCGCGTAAGTCGTTCTACTACCGAGGGACCTCGGGCGCTTTTGCCCGGATGGTAAAGATCTATAACGAACGCGTTGTACGCGTCAAACCGCTGCTGACCGAACTGCTCAACGCCGACACCGTCCAGCAACAGCGCGAAATTTATGATTCTCAGCTGCGGGAAAAATTCTGGACCGGGCTGATGAAGTTCACCATGAACCGCGACACCACAATGTCAATGCTCGGCGTCCCCAAAGCTCAGCGGCGACAGATTGAGAATCAGTACCCTGGCGGCCTGGTGAAATTTATTCAGGACTGCATGGAGAGCGTGTTTGCCGAACTGCCAATGAAGGATAACTACTTCTGGCGAGTCTACATGACGGGGCAGTACACGCCGGAGTGCTGTCCAGAATATCTGAAACCGGAGAACATCCAAAAGCTAAAAGATGGCCTGCTGGACAACATTTCGACGCACACCGATTCAGTCCAAGGTTTCCTTGAGAAACAAGACGGAAAAATTTCTAAGTTCATCTTGCTGGATCACATGGACTGGTTGTCAGACCATTTCTTCCCGCTGCTGGAATCCGAGTGGCAGGCAATCATCGACAATGCGGCCGATAACACACGGCTGATCTGGCGCAGCGGCGGACTGCGAACGGATTTCATTGACGATGTCGAAGTGACCATCGATGGGAAACTGCAAAAGCTGGCCCCCCATTTAAGCTACAACAAACCGCTGGCCGAGGAACTGCACGTTGTCGACCGCGTTCACACCTACGGCAGTTTCTACATCGCCGATTTGAAAAAATAACGGAAAAGAAAGTAGCACGGATTTTCAATCCGTTTTTACGCGACCAAAATCAAAGACGGATTGCAAATCCGTGCTACAACTCCTCTCTACCCAGGAACAATTGGCTATGGCATTTTTCGCCGACATGAAGGTCTTGTATCACATGCTGATCAAACCGGTGCGCGGTGACGACCATGCCCAACGGATGGAAAGCTTTTACGGTGGCCAAGCGGGGGCGTATGACGACTTCCGGAGACGCCTGCTAAAGGGACGCGAGTCGCTTTACCAAACGCTACCTAAACCTGAGAACGGCGTTTGGGTAGACATGGGTGGCGGCACGGGGTCGAACATCGAAAACATCGCCGCTGATATTTCGAAACTAAAGAAGGTCTACGTCGTCGACCTTTCAGAATCGTTGCTGGGCGTTGCGTCAAAGCGATTTTCCGAAAAGGGATGGGACAATGCCGAAGCCGTCGTCGGCGATGCGACGACTTTCCAACCCGCCGAGGGACTGGCCGATGTGGTTACTTTTTCTTATTCGTTGACAATGATCCCTGATTGGTTTGCGGCCATCGAAAATGCCAAACGCATTCTTAAACCCGGTGGCCATATCGGCGTCGTCGATTTTTACGTCGGCCGTAAATATCCGCATGATGACATGAAGAAACAAGGCTGGCTGGCGCGGACGTTATGGCAGCCCTGGTTTGCGACGGACAATGTATTCCCGTCACCCGATCACGCACCGTTTCTAAAGCACCATTTTGACCAAGTTCATTTGGACGAACAGCGAAACCGAATGCCGTACGTGCCACTGCTAAAGACACCGTACTATCAGTTCATCGGGAAGAAGCGATAGCGTGCCCCGACTTCTATAGACAGCGTTTTTGACAAAAAGATTGATGACAAAAAATTGGCGCGCACACTTTTTCTTCATCATTTTTTTGTCAAAACTACGCACGCTCACCTGTGATCGAAATTCGAGTCCTTCGCTAACGCAACCGTTTCACGACCGCCACTAACGCATCGGCAAACGCATCCACTTCTTCGATCGTGTTGTACAGATAGAAACTGGCGCGACAACTGGCTTTGATGCCCAGTTTTTGATGTAGAGGCATCGCACAGTGGTGGCCGACGCGGATCGCAAACCCCTTTTGATCCAACAAGATCGCAAGATCCTGCGGCGCGACACCGTCGACAACAAAACTGACGATTCCCGATCGGTGTTCAATACTGGGGCCCAAAATCGTCAGTCCTTCCATCTCCGCCAACCGCTCCATTAACCGTCCCGCCAACCGTTTCTCATGCGCCGCGATCGCCGGCAGAGAGACCTGGTTCACATATTCAATCGCTGCCCCCAACCCGATCGCTTCCACGATCGGCGGAGTGCCGGCTTCGAATTTGGCGGGCAGTTCCCCCGGCGTGAACCCCTCGGTGGTCACCTGATCGATCATACTACCTCCGCCCAAAAACGGTGGCATCGCTTCCAGCAACGACTGCCGTCCCCAGAGAATCCCAATTCCCGACGGTCCCAAGATTTTATGCCCCGAGAACACCACAAAATCCGCGTTCCAATCTTGCACATCGGTCGGTTCATGCGGAACATGCTGCGCCGCATCGACCAGCGTCGTCGCGCCGACGGTCGCGGCCAGCGCAATAATTTCCTTGACCGGAAAAATGGTTCCTAACACATTAGACACCGCCATGAAGGCCACCATTTTTGTCTGAGGTCCCAGTTTCGCTTTGAAGTCCTCTAGGTCCAACAAACCCTCTGGGGTCACATCCGCGAAGACCACCTTCGCGCCCACCTCCGCAGCAACCTGTTGCCACGGCACGATGTTGGAATGATGTTCGCAGATCGTCAGCAACACTTCATCGCCGGGGCCTAAGTTGGACCGTCCCCAGCTGTTGGCGACCAAGTTGATCGCCATCGTCGTGCCGGCGGTGAAGATCACTTCGTTGTTGTGCGGTGCGTTAATCAGACGCTGTACGATGCAGCGGGCGTTTTCGTATTGATCGGACGCCTGTTCGGACAGCCAATGAATGCCCCGATGGACGTTGGCGTAAGTGCGTGTGTAGCAGTCATCCATCGCATCGATGACCGCTTGGGGACGCTGCGTAGAGGCTCCGTTGTCGAAATAAACCAGCTGTTTCTGCCGATGGATCTGCTGGTCGAGGATGGGAAAGTCCCGCCTCAACGCAGCCGCATCAAGTTTTTTGCTCATCCTGAAAGTTTAACAGCGAGCGTTCCTCTGACAATGGCTCAGTTTTGACGCATGGTGTCCGACATCGGCTTAAGCAGCTGAGGACATCGGCTTTACTATCCTGCAGCAGCCTAAGACATAGTACAGTCGCCGTCTCGGCTACTTAACACGCTGCGATTAAACTCCATAAAACGCCGGTCGAAAAGCAATTTCGTTAATGAAAATTCAAAAACGATGGACTCCAACCTGAATTAGATTCGGAGCTGGGACAACGCGTACACCATCGGCCAAGCAGCTGGGGACAGCGGCTTTACTATGCCTGAGTATCAATCGTCGAAGTTGGGGCGTTTGAGAATTTCCGAAATCAGAATGGATTGACGGACCGTTTGAGGTTGCTTGAGCAACTCCAATAAACTGACCGCCAGATGTGATTTATCCTGGCCTACGCGTTCAACACGATCGTCCTGAATTGAAGACATCCCCTCGAGATCACCGATCTTATGATCGAACTTTTCTAAACGGGCTTCTAACTTTTCGTCTGCCAAGCCGACCTCTTCGCCAAGTTGCGACGCATTTTCGGTGACGTCGCTGACGACGATCGCATCGCGCACATGTTCGGCGACAGTTTCACGCCGCTGCCGTTGAGGCTTGGCTTGCCGAGCGATCGGCGGCGCCTTCGGGGGTCGCGCCGATTGAGTCGGCCCAGCCTCTCGAGAACGAGGTAGCTCGCGATACGGATCCAATTCTCCCGGCGGCTTCCGCGCATCGGCCTCATCGGCCAATCTTTGCTTTGCCGGAGGCACTGCCGGTCGGGCAGGTGGCGGTTTTGGCGCGGGCGCGGACTGCCCTTGGTTTTGCTTGCGACGTTCGGCCGCTCGACGGAGAAATTCTTCGATGTCTCTGGCCATGACGGTTAACTACCTGTGCCTGCCTGAGAAATTGATTTGCGCATGTCGGTGTCGGCTTGAACGTTTCGCATTTTGTAGTAATCCAGGATTCCAAGCTTTCCCGATCGGAAACTGTCAGCCATCGCCGCGGGCACGTCGGCTTCGGCCAGCACTAATTTGGCGCGACTTTCCTCGATCGTCGCCAGATACTCTTGCTCTTGGGCCACCGCCATCGCGCGACGGCCTTCGGCACGCGCCCGAGCGACACGCGTGTCGGCTTCGGCTTGGTCGGCCTTCAACCGTGCGCCGATGTTTTCGCCAACATCAATATCGGCGATGTCAATGGAAACAATTTCGAAGGCGGTTTGAGAATCCAAACGCCGCGCCAAAACTGCTTTTGAAATCATGTCAGGATTTTCAAGCACGACGTTATGCTTCTCCGCCGAACCGATAGCGCTGACGATACCTTCGCCGACCCGCGCGATAATGGTTTCTTCGGTTGCACCACCGATCAACTGCTGCAGGTTAGACCTAACCGTGACACGGGCTCTTACCTTCAACTGGATTCCGTCTTTGGCCACCGCGTCCAACGAACGTCGCGCCGACCCGCGCTCAGGGCAGTCAATCACGCGCGGGTAGACGCTGGTCTGAACAGCTTCGAGCACGTTTCGACCTGCCAAATCAATCGCGGTTGCTTCGCGGTAGCTGAGCTTGATCGTTTTGGCTTTGTTGGCGGCGATTAACGCTCGCACAACCGTCTCCACATTTCCACCGGCCAGATAATGAGCCTCCAACGCTTTGGTTGTCATCTCGGGATCGTCCAACCCAGCCTGAACGGCCATAATTTTGCTGGGCACGATGACGCTGGCTTTTACCTTTCGGAATGACATGCCAATCAATTCCCCCAGCGAAACGTTCGCTTTGGTGAAAAAGGCCTGAATCCACCACCGAAAGAATGACAGAAACACAACGCCAATCACAAACAGCACGAACAATAGAACCAGCGCCACGATAATGCCCGCTAAAGCGCCGGGCGAAATGTCTTGTGCAAGTACAGGATCGAATCTCATAATCGTCTCATTCAAAATGGTTGCGTTTGCAAAACCGAATTTAGCTGGCGTCTATCATATCGGATTTCAACAGTGATACAGCACAGTGTGCCAAAGTTGCACAAAAATATCCCGCGCGAATAATTCGCACGGGATCAATTTAGCGGAGGTAGTCACCGGACTCAGTACGCGACCAGAATCAAGCTGGTGCGGCGGAAAACCGCGGATGCGGACGCTACTGTTTCACCGTGAACGTGGCTTCGGTGCGCGAATGGATTGTTTGATCAATCGTTTGTGGCCCCGCGGTGACCGCCATCACCATATTTTGGTCGACGTCGATTTTGTGCGTGTAGCCATTGACCGAATCGAAGTGCATTCGGCCCTTGGTGTCTTGGCTGGCGATTTCGATTTTCACCGGCGAATCCTCTGGAGCCTGAAATTCCATCTCCATTGCGATGTCAATCAAGTCCAGTTTTTTGCCATCGAGTTCCTCGGTACCTTTATAGGTGTAGGTCGAAACGATCTTCATACCGCCCATTCCGCCGGGCATCGCGGTTGTCGATTCTTGCTGCCACGTTTCACCGACCGCCACGGGTTTGTCGGGGAACACCGGTGAAGCATTTTTGATCAATTGAGAGAGCGCTTCTTTGGACATCATCGGGTTACCGGCGGCGACCTCTTCGGGCATATCCACAGAAAGAATTTTGCCTTGCGTATTCATCGTTTGAGAAAATCTTTCGCCAATCAAACCAGAAATTTGTTCGGCCACTGTCGCCGCGGTGCCCTCAAGCTCTTCTTCGGAAGAAGTATCGACATCAAATTTTCCTTGCGGGCTGTCCATCGAAATCGTCATTCGTTGGATTTCGCTGTTGACGGTCGCAATACCTGCGTCATCAACTTTGTCGACCTCCCAGTTCATGTAGTTGGTTGAAACCATCTCTGTGCCGATCTCTTGCTGGGCCACCTTTTGTTTCATTTCCATCGTTTGCTTCATCACCACATCGATCTTGCGACCGACGGGCAATTGCCACGCAAGATTGGTTGTGCCACTCTGACCAAAAGAATTCGTCGGCAACATCAACGTTGCCAACAATGCCATTATTGTAAATCGAATCATCGGTAATACCTCGGGACAATCTTGTGCGAGACAAACAGCTTGCCCCTTTTGCTTAAAAAAATATTTAACGGCGTGCGGTCGCGTGCTTCAGCGGCAACCAGGCGCCCTTTTCATTGCTGCTGGCAACGCTTTGTTGGATGAAGTACATCCCTTCGACGCCGTCGTAAATGTTCGGGTAAAGTGTGTCGGTCGTTTCAAATTTCTTGCCAGAAATCCGCAAACACATAGCATCGTACGCCGCGGCGTAAATGTTCGCAAACGCCTCAAAAAACGCTTCGGGATGCCCCGAAGGCAAGCGACACGATGCCGAAGCCACCTCGCCCAAATAAGGAGCGTTGGGGTCGCGTGTGTACAACTGATGGGCTTTTCCATTTTGACGCACCCACAATTCGTTGGGATTCTCTTGCCGCCACGATAGCGACCCTTGCGTGCAATCGACCTCGATCGTGACGTCATTTTCGCGGCCGTGGGTAATTTGCGACGCGGTCACCGTCCCTAACGCTCCGTTTTCAAAGGTAATCACCGCATGACCGTAATCATCCAATTTCCGGCCGCCAACGAATGTTTTCAGGTGACAACTAATGTTCTCTGGCAACTGACCGGTGATGAAACGCCCCAAGTTATACGCATGAGTGGCGATGTCGCCAAAGCATCCCGCCGCACCGCTGCGTTTGGGGTCTGTTCGCCAAGCCGCTTGTTTTTGGTCGGAGTCTTCCAGTTTTTCAACCAGCCATCCCTGAATGTAATTAACGCGCATCGCCATGACGTCGCCAAGCTCACCCGAGGTCACCATCTGACGAGCCTGACGAACCAATGGGTATCCTGTGTAGTTGTGCGTGACCGCGAAGACGACGTTCGATTTTTCAACGACCGCCAAAAGCTCTTCGGCCTGTTGCATGTCCAACGTCAGCGGTTTGTCGCAGATCACATTGAACCCCGCCTCGACAGCTGCTTTGGCGATTTCGAAGTGCATGAAGTTTGGTGTTGCGATCGAGATGAAGTCGATGCGTTGATCCTCAGGAAGGGCCAGTTCCTTTTCGATCAATTCTTGGTAGCTGCCGTAGGCACGTTCGGGAGCAATGGCGTAGTCCTCGGCCGACTCTTTTGCGCGAACCGGATCTGAGGAAAGGGCGCCCGCAACCAGTTCAGCGCGATTATCCAAAACGGCCGCCGTCGCATGAACACGCCCGATAAAAGAGCCTCGACCTCCGCCTACCAGTGCCATACGGAGTTTGCGATTGAGTGGTTCGTTGGTGGGCATGTGGGGCCTTCTAGATGACTTGAGATGTAACGGGAATTTCCACCCCAATCATATCAAATCTGACGAGCCCACAGCACCCACCGAGAACCGATTTTTTTCCACTTCCAAGAACCGCATCGTCGCATTTGGCTCGGCGCAA
>CAYOZV010000002.1:5756-27817 GCA_964408465.1 uncultured Pirellulaceae bacterium | reverse complement strand
ATTTGGCTCGGCGCAAGCGGGTGCTTGGGCTGGGCCAGAGGCGAAGGCGAAAAAAGGCGAAGGCCAGAAAAGGCGACTACTCGGCGGCGATGGTGGTCAACTGCTTCAGCGCGTCCAACAATCCCAGCAACTCGTCCTGTTGGATCTCTTCCCACTCAGACAGCTTGTGTTTGATGATGACGACCTTGAATTGATTGGCTGCTTCCATCACGTCATCGGGAAGATCCTTGAAGGATTCAAACGGGCGGATCTGATGCGGTTTGGTGGGATCACTTTCGACGCCCGCTTGGTCGTCGCCTTTGCCGCCGGACGGCTTACCGTTGGGTTCGCCTTCCTCACCAAAATCTGGTCCCTCATGCACCGGCCCCTCGATGAAGTCACTGTCGCCGCGCGTGGCTTCGGATTTCTCCGCTAACGCCAACGACTGTGTTTCCTCGGCCATCTCCAACGTCACGATGTCGCTGTCCTGCGGTTTATCTTCGGCGACCTTGCCCAGCGTCTCCCAACGCTGATGCCGCATCTGCGAAATCGACCACTTGTTTTGGATCGCACCCTCCAGCCACATCTCCGCATCGTCCCAATCAAGCGCCGCGTAAAAATGGCTCCAGTACAATCCCTCATACTCACCGAACACGTGGCCGAACCGCTCGCTGGTGCGACGCAATCGTCCGACGTGCTGCGATGACACGCCGCCCACCATCTGCGCCCAAGCCTCGTCGGAGTAGTCGCCGGCGGCAGCTTCCTGCTCTTTGAGCGAATCACGCCACTGACAAATGATGGCACCTTTGTCCCAGTTGGTCGTACTGATCAGCTGGTTCCACTGCCCAATGAACGTCTCGGATTGCATTTGAGTTTTCTCGGAGACCAAAAGCGTCTCGTTCGAATTGTCAGTGGCGGTTTCCGGGGTTGCAGTCGTTTCGTTGGGCATAAATTCCGTTCCTTCAGTAAGTTTAAAAAACACGGCTGGGGTCGTAACCAGCGGACGCCGGTGCCGGTGGATTCGCGATGTAATTGATCGAATTGGGCCTCAACTTTAGCCTCGACTTTTGTCGTTTGGCCGTTAGCCCCATCAAGGCATTAGGCCTTGGCTGATCAGATCACAAGCACGAACACAGATTACCGAAGGCCCGTTTTGCGGAAACCCGAAATGCGTTTTTTCATCCACAAATGAAACGAACCGGCACCTGAAAGGTCCGGTTCGTTGGAAAGGATTGAGTTTAGCGGCGGGATGCATTTGGGCACCGACGCTTTTGCGTTTGCCGCGAGGGCAACCGCCATGGTGGAAAACGTGTTGGCGAACGCCTAAACACCCACCGACGGAGTGAATCAGCTGTTGCTTGGCAACAATCCAATGTAGTCGTTGGTGATCTTTAGAACCTCGTCCAAATAGTAATCGCGTTCGATTTCCTTTTTGTTGACCTGTTCTTCAAACGTTTTGCGGTCTTCCTTTTCAGCCGAAAGCTCTTCACGTCGTGCCATGAATTCTTCTTGATTGAGCGACACTTTTTTCAATGCTTTTTGTTCGACATAGTTCTCAATCTGCCGCTGCCGCTTGGTGAAATCTTCGGACGACGCAACACGCTGCTGAGACCGTTCGTTTAATTGCTGTTTGATTTGAGTGGACGTCAGCGCGAACATATCGTGCGGTGCTTCGCCGATGCGATCAAAATCAACCGCATAATCCAAATCAACTTCGCCGACATCCATCCGTGAACTTAACGAAGGCAGCACAATATCGGCTTCGACGCCGCGTTTCTGAGTACTGTCGCCGTTGGGGCGATAGAACTGCTGCATCGTAATTTTTAACGCTCCGTATGTATTGGGCGGATTGCGAATTGGCGCGACGACTTGATTCAAGTCCAACAGGCTTTGCACGGTGCCTTTGCCGTGTGTCTGTTCGTCGCCGACGATGATGCCGCGACCGTAATCCTGTAACGCGCCGGCTAAAATCTCGCTGGCACTGGCGCTGAATTTACTGGTCAACACAATCACGGGTTTGGTCCAAGACAGCCCTGGCATTTCATCTTCGTACTGTGTCACCTGTCCGTAAGAGTCCTTGACCTGAACGACGGTGCCCTGATCGATAAATAGGCCCGTCAGGTCGATCGCTTCGCGTAGGCTGCCGCCACCGTTTCGACGCAGGTCTAAAACGACCGCGTCAACATTTTGTTCTTTGAAGTCATCCAAGATTTTCTTAACGTCAACGGTCGTTCGTCGGCCGCCCATTTTGCCGCTCATGTCGGCGTAGAAGCTTGGCAGATCAATCACGCCAATTTTCTGAGGCGAACCGTCGGGGCGCGTGCCCTCTTCGAAGACGGCCCCTTTGGCGGCGCTGTCTTCGAGCTTGATTTTTTCGCGCGAGATAGACACGGTGTGGATCTCTTCTTTGCCCTCTGAAATGACAGCCAAGCGAACAATGGTGCCCGCTTTGCCGCGAATCATTCCCACAACGTCGCTGAGTTTCCAGTTCACGACGTCGATCATTTCGCCGCCATGTTTGTCATAAAGTTTTCTCGAAGCCATCGTCCCATCGGGGTTTCCCTGCCCAACGGCAACGATTTTATCCTCGGGGAAGATGCCGCCTTGGGTGTCGCAGGCGCCACCGGGAACGATGCTTTTAATCACCGTATATCCATCATCGGTAATCGACAGCGTCGCACCGATGCCCTCCAGTTCCAGCCCCAACATGATCTTGAAGTCCTCGTAAGACTTCGACGACATGTAAGAAGTGTGTGGATCGTACGCGTTGGTGATCGCCGAAACGTAAATCTCAATCAGTTCTTCGGCGTTGGTTTGGTGCATCCGACGGGCGAACGATTCGTAGCGTTTGCGTAGAAGTTCCTTGGGATCCTTTTTCTCATAGGCTTTCGCTTCATCGGTGGCATCTTCATTGTCATCTACAGAGGCAACACCATCAGCCGATTCGTCGCCGGCGTCTTTTGCATCGTCATCTGAATTCTCATCCTCTTTGTCCTCGTCATCGTCATCATTTTCTAGGACCAGCAAACTGTACTTGATGCGCTTCCGCCACATCTCACGCGATTGCTCTTCGGATTTGGCATAAGTTAACAAATCAGGGTCGGTGATCATTTCCTCTTTGATGGTGAAGTCATGATCTTGCTCGATCAGTTGGACCGCCTGGGCCGTACGTTGATCAATGCGTTCCAAGAACCGGCGGAACATGGCAAAAGCCGTCGAAAATTCACCGCGCTTCAATTGGTCATCCAATTCCAAGCGGCTGATCGAGAATTCGTCGATGTCTGACTGCATAAAATACACCTTCATCGGGTCTAAGCTTTTGGCAAACAGCTCGAACGCACGTTCGGAAATCTGGTTGTCCATCGGGTGCTTAGAAAGATGGTCTGATTGCATCAACTTGGTAACCAGTCGCGCGACGTAACCGCTGACTATCGATGGTTTACCAAGATTATCGGCTTGGGCCATTTGAGGCAGAGAAGCGACTGTGACTGCGATCAAACACGCGATCATCGTCGACCGTGACGCCAGAAAAAATCGTTGGGCAGCTTGAGCAGTCAGGGGTCGTGAAAGCATATTGGTTCCTTCGCTTATTTTTTGTTTAGCGGTTCTTCTATTATATAGTCGTCGCGATTGCCCTAAGGCCCGTCGATTTTTTCAATTTTGGCCGTGTTATCTCGAACCGGATATCCGGAATATCACGCGGCATCGTAACAAAATCGTAGAAACAAGGGCCTCCAGCGGCAAGCCCGATATTTCGCCAGAGAACAGTCTGAACCGATGATATACGCCGTTATCCGCCGTGTTGGCTTATCGACGGGTTAGAAGTTGTCATCTATACTTGGGAAACTGGCGTGCGACGGACGTTGTGACACGTGCGCCGCAAAGGTGCAAACACGTCCAGATTGAAGCCAATTCCCTTGAGCATTTCCCGCGAGCATCGTGCAAGCATTCCTATTAATGAACGCCGGAGCCAATTCAGGGGCTCGATTCGAACTCGACGGCGATGAGAAGAATCTTCTAGGCCGCGATTGGGAATGTCGTGTCGTTCTCAACGACCCGCAGTGCTCGCGTATCCACGCCGAAGTCTATTGCGACGAAGACGGCTGGTGGATCCGCGACAACAAATCCAGCAACGGCACCTACGTCAACGGGCAAACGATCCAGCAGGCACGGTTAATCGACGGCACTCAATTGCGCATTGGTGCTTCCTCGTTCACCTTCAGCCTCAGCGCGCCGGTGGTCGAGGGTTCCGTTGGCACCAAAAGTGATTCCGAGGGTGACGGTCCTCTGAGAGACGTCACGATCATCCTTGATGAGTCAATGAACCCTCAAGAGACCGGTCAGTACACGCTGGACTTTCTCAAGGGACACAATTGGGGACAGGACTTTTTCTTTCTCTTTCAATTGTCGGTGAAATTGCTTGCCGTTGATGAACCGGACAAGGTCATTCAGATTTGCATGAAGCGTCTTTTCGATCGCACCATGGCTTCGACGGCCGGTTTCCTGTGGGTGTCCGACGACGGTGTGTTGGCACCGCGCGTGATTTTGCCGGAGGCTCAATCCGATATTCTGAAACTGGACAAAGATCTGACGGCGCGCGTTGTTTCTGAAAAACGGGCGATGCGGATTGAACAAGGCAACGGCAATTCCGGCAAGAAGAAGAAAACGGATCTCGCCTATTCAGATTCAATTTGCGTGCCATTGATTTCGGACGACAAGGTCAAAGGCGCGATTCACCTGTACCGCAAAGAAAAACCCTTTTCCGAAAGTCACTTCGAACTGGCCATCGCGATGGCCAACATCATGATCCGCTCGCTGGACCGGGCGCATCGGATGACATCTCTGACGGCCGAAAAGGATCGCTTGGTTCAAAAATCGGCGACCTTTGACGAACTCAAAGGCGAAAGCACAAAGATGCTGGAGCTGAAGTCGAAAATAAAACGCGTGGCGAAGGCATCCGGTTGTGTCCTCATTCGCGGTGAAAGCGGGGCCGGTAAAGAACTGGTCGCGCGGGCGCTGCACCGCAACAGCCCGCGCAGCGACCGCCCGATGCTGAGCGTTAATTGTGCCGCGATCCCGCGCGACCTGATGGAAAGTCAGCTGTTCGGGCATAAGAAGGGCTCCTTTACCTCGGCCGATCGCGATCACATCGGCTGGTTCCAACAGGCCGATCTGGGCACATTGTTTCTTGATGAGATCGGCGAACTAACGCTCGAGGGACAAGCCAAACTGCTGCGTACCTTGGAGGGGCATCCCTTTTTGCCCGTTGGCGGAACCGAAGAGGTGACCGTCGATGTGCGGGTGATCTGCGCGACCAATCGTGACCTTAAAGAGTTCGTTGCAGAAAAACGTTTTCGGGAAGATTTGTTTTATCGCTTGAGCGTGTACGAATTGATGATCCCGCCGCTGCGTGATCGCGAATCAGACATTCAGATGCTGATCGACTTCTTTTTAAATCACTTCCGCAACCAACTTGGCAATCCCAAGATGACGTTGTCCAAGGAAGCCAACGCGAAACTGTTGGGCTACCAGTGGCCCGGCAATGTGCGTCAACTCAGGAACGTCATCGACAGTGCGACGGTGATGTGCGAAGGCGACGAAATTCAAACGGGTGATCTTGGCATACGAGAAGCCACCGATGGCGAGTTTGAAACGTTACGAATTGATCACTGGGAGCGGAAGCTGATCATCGACGCACTCAAACGAACCTCTAACAGCGTCCCTAAAGCGGCCGAACTTCTGGGCATCAGCCGCGCAACGCTGTATCGCAAAATTGACGACTATGGCATCCAGCGGAAGTGAACGTTAAGAGGTAGGCGTTATCGTCGCGGCTGAAGACTCCAACCGACAAAAAAATTACCGACAAAAATATTTGCGCTCAATTTTTCTGTCCTTAATCTTTTTGTCGTCAATCTTTTTGTCCAAAACGCCAGCGCGGGTGCTCACGCCGCTTTCACGTCACTCGGAACTTGGACCGCTTGTTCGGCGTTGCGGATCGTGATCTCGCGCTGCGGAAACGCGATTTCGATATTTTTCTCACGAAACGCTTCGTCGATCGCCATATTTAGTTCATGCAACACCCGCGCTAGATATTGTCTGCCGGGAATCACGACGCGCAGTTCGAAATCAAGCGTGCTGTCGCCAAAGCTCTTGAACAACACCTCAGGCACGGGCAAGCGCTTCACCAACGGGTGCCGGCGAGCAACTTCGACCAATGTTTGGTGTACTAATTTGGTATCCGAACCATAGGCCACGCCAACTTTAAGAATCGCGCGGTAATCCGGATCCGATAGCGTCCAGTTCATCACGTCTTCGGTGATGAATTTTTTATTGGGAACAATCAATTCGCAGTGATCCAGATCGCGAATCGTGGTGGCTCTTAATTGCATTCGACAAACCGTTCCGGTCGTTCCATTGACAGTGACCATATCGCCCACTCGGACCGGACGTTCGATCAAAATAATCAAACCAGAAATTAGATTCGCAAATATTTCCTGCAGGCCAAAACCAAGTCCCACCGTTAAACCAGCGGCCAACCACTGAACGCTGCTCCATGAAAATCCGATGATCTGAAATGCACAAAGCAATCCAATTACCCCGACCATGTATCTGACGACAAACGAGATCGCGTACCGCCCGCCCTTATCCAGCGGCAACCGATCCAGCAACGTAATCTCCAACAGCCCCGGCAAGTTCCGGCTGAGCACCATCGACATTGCCAGAACTCCCAACGCAATCAAAATTTCGCGCGGCGTAATGACTCTAGGATTTCCAAGGGTGTCCAGCTGAGCAGATTTCCAACACTCGATGCTGTCCAAGTAGGAAATCGTCGGTGACACCGTCGACCAAATTTGCCAACCTGCGACGATCATCGCCATCAGCGCCGTGACGCTGACCAACCGATTCACCTGATTAGAAATTTCGTTGATGTTGATCGATTCATCTTCGCTGATGTGGCCTTCTTCGTTGCGTGTCAACTGGCGAAGCTTCACACGAAACTGAGTCGTCAATAACAGACGACTGACGAATCCGGCCAAGATCGCGATCGCCAACATCGCTTGAATGCTCCAAATGGCGCGGCTGCTCATCTCAAATGCGGTGAAGTGATAGCCCACAATTGACATCCCAGCCAACGACAACGTGACAAACGGCAAACAGAAAATCACAAATCTCCGCGCGAATGCCGTCCAGGGTTCTGCAGCGCTCAGTGCCGAACTGTCGATCGAATCACCGTTGAGCAGACGTTCGTTTGACCGTCTGCGTTCGGCGCGACCGACTTTGAATCCTTTTTCTACCAAAGCGGCGTCGCAGGCGCGATTTACATAGCGACTACCGAAGCAAATCCCCGCGACCAGAGCACCGATCGATCCCAAGAAGAACAATCGGCCCAGTGAATCGCTCCAGGCACCTGATTCAAACGTAATCAACGCCATCGAAAAGAAGCGGCACGGTAGACTGATGCAAACCGTAAACCACAAAACTGTATAGACGCCATGACAAAAATCCTGCGACCACCCAAAGTGTTTTACGGCGGGACCTTTTGATGAAAGCAACGACATCAACATCATCGTCGTCAATACTATCGGCGTGATGTCGATCAATGATTGATGCAGCGTCCCGCGTAGTGTGTTAAGATCGAAAGCGGGTGAAAGCTGCCACGCCAAGAACAGCAACAGCAACGGCACAAACAAAGCCGAACAAAACGAGAACGCCACGCTGGCCAACATGGGCCGATAGCGCGAAAATCGCTTGATATCAGCAACCAGACCGGTCGTTGGCGGTGTCCCTGATTCAAAATCTGAAGCTACGTCTGACATGGTTTCGTCTTTTGTTGTCTCGTTGTTGACTACTGTTGGTTTGCTTTGCGTCACGCTTTGAATCTGCGACTGAAAACAAATAAACCGACCAATCCAATCAACCCCGCCGCCGATTCATGCGGACTGGTGAAGCAGCGGTGGGTCAGTTCGCCAAGCAACTGCGTCCACTTGGCCGGTGAAAAGAATTTTGCCACAGCGTACCGTGACTTTGTTAACTGCTGGACACCGATGGGCTGTGCAGAACGAACCCACAGCGATTTTTCGTTCACAAATTGCAAGGTTGCTTCGATCTCGTGGACCAACTCTTCGCGTTCGGCGACGATCTTGCCCAGCAGGTCGGTGTACGTGTGGTGATCGGCGCTCAATTGATCGTATTGCTGACGAATACTCTCCACGATCTCCAACGCCATCACCGATAGCTTCTCATCAGAAATGGCATCCGAATGGACGCCTTCGACCATCTTGGCCGCGTATTGAACCGGATGCGAAAGCGGCTCCCGTTGCTCGTTCAGCTCGATCCTTTCGATACTAATTTTTTGAAGCTCGCGATTGATTGCGCGAATGCGCTGTTGACTTTTAAAGGGCCGAACCATCGTCCGACGAATGTCGACCAACAACATCCCGTTGGCTTGGCTGAGTGTACTGTCGATAATACTTGTTTCGACATTTTCGTGTTGGCTGCGCACGCTGTTGAGCAGCTCTTTGACCTCGATCTTTTCATCGGTTGCCGCACGCACCTGTTCGGAAAATGCGATTCTGCGTTCGGTTAATTCTGCGTTGAGTTCTGCCAACATTCGCAATGCCGGAGCCGCATCGATCACTTGAGCTCGTGCCAGCCGCGCCTCTTCTTCGAGATCAAGTCGCCGCCGTTGATTCGCAGCAAAATTCCAAGCCTCAATCTCTGTTTCTAAAATCTTCACTTCGCGAGCCAGCAGATCACTATTTAGCGGCATCAACCGGTTTTCAAGCTCGTACAGTTTCGACTCACTTTCGAGCGACTCGATTCGATACTCCAATTCTAATTCTTCGGCTCGTAGCCGAATCATCAAAAACGTATCGGCGTCACCAAGCTCTTCCTTCTTTAAACGTTTATCCAGCTCCGTGATACGTTTCCGCGCGGCGGCGCGGTCTTTAGGGATTTCTCCCAACCGAACCTTGTGTTGCAATTCAGTCTCGTTCAAATCATTGAGACGAGAATTTACGTCCTCCATCGCGCGGCGAAGGACCTCCAGTCGAGCGAACAGATCAGCAGCTGATGCACTGTCTTGGGGCAGCTGGGGTTGACGATCGACTGCCAGTTTTTCTTGCAGGATCTTCTTATCGTCCTCAAACGCTTCGATTCCCTTGCGTTGCCCAAAGTCTTTTTTCAGGTACTTTTTGGCTTGTAAGAGAGACTTTTGAGAGTCCTCAAGCGTTTTCGCGCGGTAGAGGTGTTCTTCATCGGGTTCGTCTTGGGATGTTTTTAGCAGATCTTTTTGCCGTTGAATTTCTTCCAACAGATCACCAATTAATTGCCTGGAAATCGGCACATTCAAAGCAAAATCTGCCGGAAGGGCCGGGCCATAAGGGGTTTGAGCCAATGAAGGTTGGGGTAACAGTTGCGGCTGTGGCTGAGATTGTGGTTGGGGCAGGGCGGGCGTGGACGGGACAGGGATTGTCCCAGCGGACCCCTGTTCGTTTCCCGTCGGTGGAGCTTGGTCAACCGGCACCGGTGCATCGAAAGTAGCGACCTCCACATTAGAGAACGCCGAAAATCCACCATTGACGTTTGATATGTTGTTACCTGCTGGGTGAGCGCCGGCGTCATTGTGAGTCGCCGGACGGACTTCGGCGTCGTAGATCAGTTCACTTTCTTGACCAGGTTCCAAATATCCGGCGACGTCTTCTTTCTGATGAGATGCAAACGCAAAATCAGCCAATTGTCGGTCCGTCATCACCGCGCCGGAAATCGCTCCAGATCGAAGCTCAAAATCAATTTTGGCGGCATGGTCAGGGTTGAAAACGATCGAAAACCGGACCGCCGGAGTCACAGTTTCCGCAGGTCGTTCGGGTGTCGGCCGCAGCCCATTCGCGGGGGGCGGTGATTGCCCGTTGGCGATACAACCCCCAACCTCGACCAAGAGCAAGACAAAGCCCGAAGAAAAAGCGGCCGCCAATGTGAATGCTCGTTTGAAAATCACTCTCACTCCCCAAAGCACTGTTGGTTGGCTGTGAAACAGCCATACGTTCTGCCAGAACGAATTGATCCGGCAGTCTAGATTTTTCGTTTAGCAGCAACAATAGCGAAGTTACAATTCATGGCTGATCGATATTCGCTAGGCGAAACCATTCGCTGGCACTCAATGATCACTTTGTAAAAATTACAAACCCATCTTTAGGAACCAGTTTTCGGTTTCTCTGCTCGTTCAACTTCCTCATTTACTAACGGAATTGCCGCAATGAACATCCGCTCGCAATTGCTGATCGCCCATACGCGTGCCAACGCCGACGTTGTTCAGAAATACGTGGAGGACAACCCGCAATCGCTGACTGAGTTGATGGCATGCTTAAACAGTAACGAAGTCAAGGTCGCCCAACGCGCGTCGATGGTGATCGGAAACTTCGGACGAAGCAATCCCGACGCATTGCAACCGTGGTGGGAAGATTTAGCCGAGGCAACCAACGATCCTATTCACAACGCTATCACGCGCGCCGTCATCCGGTATTTCAGCGAACTTGACCGCCAGCTACCCAAGCGACTTGAATCGCGATTGGTTCAGCGGTGCGTGCAGGCGGTGCTTGCTCCAGAAGAGAAAACAGCAACCTCCGCCTTCGCAATGAAGTTCGTCACCGATCGAGCTGCCCAATACCCAGAACATGCCAAGAGACTAAACGCGGCATTAATCCGACTGATCCCCAGCGGAAGTCCTGGCTTTCAAAATCGCGGCCGCAAAATGATTGAGCAGTTAAAAGACATTCTGTAGGTCAGCGTCCCCCGTCGTCGCGTGTGGCGTGTGGCGTGTGGCGTGCGGCGTGTGGCGTGCGGCGTGCGGCGTGTGGCGTGCGGCGTGCGGCGTACCGCCATCGGGTTTAGTTTCTTCGAATTGGCTCCCACTTCATTAGCCATTTTAACGCAGGCACAACACCGCCACTTTCCTCAGCCAGAATGGGTTTTCGGGACTAAAGAAACTGCGCTTTTATCGACCCTCAATTGACGAATCAACAATCAAATTAATTTGATACGCTGCGACAGGAGATATTTTTTCCGAGGATATCGGGCCATCAGTTTTCTCCAGCGCCGAACGTTTTGTTATACTTCTCCAAATTGCCTCTTCCTCTTCTACGATATCAAATGCTTAGAAAAATCACCATTTTCTTGCTCCTGACGTTTTATTTTGTCCAAGCCGGTTTTGCTCAGTCAAAAAACGACTCGGGGACCATCCGAAGCTTAAGCGCACTTCACGAATTGAAAAATGCTGCCGATGGCCGGGAAGTAGACCTCGAAGCCACCGTAACCTACGCGGATCCAATTTGGGATTTTGTTTTTCTTCAGAACGACGGGAAAGCGGTCTATGTCAACGGAATTTTGACCAACCGCTTTCGATTCGGTGATCGAGTTCGAGTCGAAGGCGTCGCAAAACGCGGTGACATTAACCCAATCATTGCGTCCCGAAAAATTACGCTGATCAGCAGTGGTCAGGGGGTGGAACCGCTTGAGATCGACATCTCAAACGTTGAATTCGGAATGCACGATGCCCGATTCGTGAAAACAAAAGGCACCGTTGTGCAGGCGGTAAGCAAACAGGGCCACAAGATGTTGCTGTGTGAAGGAAATGGAAAACTTTTCCATGTCATTCTTTGCGGAAGCCAGAAACTGGAACAACTCTGGAAATGGGTTGGTGCCGATCTCACATTCGAAGGAGTTTTGGGCGTCACCATTGAACCGGGAAAAGAATATCTAGAATCAGACATCGGCTCACGCAAAATACTCATGCACCGACTCTCGTGCATGTCGTCCCCAGAATTGACTCAACGCCAACAAGAACCACTCGACGCGACGTTATCCGATGCCCCCGAAGTTGGAAAGACTTTCATCATCAACGGTCAAATTCGCGCCTGTTTTGACGACTTCATTGTTGTTTCAGACGCAAAAAAACCAAAACCCATTTTTTGCCGACGTACCATTTCTCTTGGCGTTTCAGACATCGTTCGTGTCGCCGGGAAATGGGCTCGTGATGATTCAAACGAATATCGCATGGAAGCTTCTGCGATTGAAGTTTGTTTTGATATCGAACTGCCGATGCCTCTTAATCTTCAGGAATTGCCCGATGATGAGAGGATGTGGCGATACGCCAAAGCGGTCGGACGCCCCGAAAACATCAGACGTATTGGCGACAATGTTCATTTCGAGATCAACGAAAACGGGAAGACAACGAACGTCGTGCTCGCCTACCACGAGCTCACCAACCTTGACGTTCTCAAAAACACCAAACGGTTGGCGGCCAAGGGGACCGTTACCAGCGTCGATCAGCAAGGAAACACCGAACTCACCGTTAACATGTCTGAAAACGTGGTTTTGTTTCAATCGTTCTCTTCTTATTGGAAGTACGTTGCATTTTTGCTGATTCCGATATCGGGGATCTTTCTGGGGGGATTGGTCTGGGGCAAAATCCA
This sequence comes from uncultured Pirellulaceae bacterium, assembly GCA_964408465.1. GTDB lineage: Bacteria > Planctomycetota > Planctomycetia > Pirellulales > Pirellulaceae > Mariniblastus. Next base: position 15,368 of record CAYOZV010000002.1, on the reverse strand, counting down.
ACAAAACCGCGTGCAGACGCGGGCCGCTGAAATTCGAGAAACGCAAGAGAGATTGGTCTCGACGTTTCAAGCGTTCACCGACGGTTTGCTGGCCGTTGATAGCCAAGGACAGATCCTCTCGGTCAATCCAGAATTTTGCGAATTCGTAGAGCATCAACTGAGCCCAGGTGAAGAATTTACGCCCGACACCTGCAGCCACGTGTTTGAAAGAATCGAGAACCGAGAAGATGTGGAGCGTTTTATTTTTGGTGGCACAGACAGTGCCGATAGTACGGCTAGCGTGCAAAACACCAATAGTGGCCATGATGCCAGCGATGGCCAACAGAGTGAGATTCTTGTCGAAGTTTCAGATTTCCAACCGCGTTCATCGACAACCCGTTCACCAGAAACTCGTTCACCGACAACCCGCTCCTATGACCTCTGCCAATCCAAAATACTCGACTGTGAAGGCAGCGCCGAAGGCAAACTGTTTGTGCTGCGTGACCGAACCAATGAACGCGCATTGCAAAACGAATTGAATCATGCCAACAAGATCGAGGCAGTGGGGCAACTGGTCGGAGGAGTTGCACACGACTTCAACAACATCCTGACCGCGATTTCCGCAAACCTCTCTTTCGTTGACATAGAGCCAAACGTCAGCAATGGAATGACCGAGAGAATCGAAGACGCTCTGGTGGCGACCGATCGAGGCGCGGAATTGGTGCGCCGCTTGTTGAGCTATTCCGGAAGGATGCAACTCAAGCCGACCGCCTGCTCAGTAAACAAAGTCATTCGAGACCTCCACAAGTTTGCCAAGGCGACATTTGACGCACGATATCGCTTCGATTTCGATTTAGCCCAATTCACTCCCTATGCCAATGTTGATGCGGGCGCGTTACAACAGGTCATTTTGAATCTTTACTTAAACGCACGCGACGCAATGCCTGATGGCGGAACAATCAGGACCGAAACCAAATTGCTCAAAGACGAAAATCAAACAAACTTGGTATCCATCAGAATCACAGATACGGGACCAGGAATTGAAGGTTCCATCCGCGAAAAGATTTTCAATCCGTTCTTCTCCACCAAAGCCGGCAAGGCAGGGGCTGGATTGGGTCTGTCCACTTCCCGACGTATCATCGCCGATCTCGATGGTAATTTGGAACTGGAAAAAAATAACTCCATCGGTAGCAGTTTTGTTATTACGTTACCGGCCATCTCTGACGCCAGCGATCTCCCAGCACCCATTGCTGATTCGGACGATGACGATTCGCTGATGCCCCGCGAAAGCTCCGGCCCAAAACGCACTATTCTGGTGGTTGATGATGAAGATTCGATACGAAAAATCTGCACCATGATTTTAGAACTTCATGGATTCAATGTTTTAACTGCCGACAATGGCGTTGCCGCATTAGCCCTGCTAGAAACCAAACACGATCAAGTCGATTTGATCTTGCTGGATCTGACCATGCCGGGCATCTCTGGAATCGAGGTGATGGAAATTTCTCAAAAGAAATATCCTGCACTCCCCATCATTCTATGCAGTGGCTACATGGCGGGTGTCATGTGCGAAATGGAGACCGACTGCATGAAATTGCCCAAGCCGTTTTCAAAAGATAATTTGATTGCGGCAATCAATAAAGGTCTCGCGGCCCAGGTTTAAGGCCAACACTCTTCGATGGAGCCACCCTACTCAACCGTCATTTGAAAGTTGCAACGCAGTCGGCGCTTTCCAGTCAACGCTTCCGATTGGGAGAATCGAGCGACATTGTTGTACCGCTCTCGGACCGCGGTAGGTTCTCTGCTTTTTTTCGGACTGCGGTTCTCCGTCACTGGTTCTTGGGCACTTTTTGATCAACCACTTCCTGCTTTGCCTTTTTCTCCCTGGCCTTCTTTTGCATCGCCTTTTTTTGCTTACGCCAATCCCACGGAGCAACCGGTTCGGCGCTCGCCGCCCACAGCCCGCGCGATGCTGCACGCGCGTCAACCTCTAGGTTTGATAAATTGGCGTCTCGGTTGTACTTCTTGTAGTGCCACGCGAACCCCAAGCGAATCATCTCTGCATTGGCGATCGCCCCTTCGTTGAATGGGGCGGGCAACAGTTCGACAAACCCCAGCGTGCGGCGATAGCGATCCTTCCCAGTTTCCAGAATCACCACAGCCCGTCCCTTTAATAACTGGCCAAGCGTCTCCTTGGACTTTTGGCCAAAAGGCTGGGCCTTCTCCGGCGTGTCGATCGCTTCAAGCCTGACCTTTACCTGTTGGTTACTCTCATTAAGCACCGTGACGGTATCCCCATCGGTAATCGCCACCACTTGTGCCGGCCAGACAGCTTTGATTTTTTTGCCGAAGACAACCTTCCGCCGTTCAAGAGCATCCTTCTCGAACTGTCGTCTGAGCTCCATCGCCTCGATCTTAGGCGGCTCCATTTCCAGCTTCCGCAGTTCCTTGTTCCGCTTTTCCAGTGCGTCTTTGGCGTATTGCCTGTCGAGGCTGGAGAGCCAATCAATCGCGATGAGTTTTTCACCACCGCCTTCTTCTTTGAGCAGGACGCCGATGTTCGAAACCTCGACCAACGTCCCGACGATCTTATGTTGGCCGGTCGCGTCGGTCCAGATGCGTTGGTGATCAGCAAACAGCGCCGAACAGGTGACACAAAAAAGTGCCAGCGCCCAAAGGGACTTGTGAAACATTTGCGGGCCTTACGGATCGGAAGAATGTAGCGGCGGAGGCACTCGCAGAGAGCATCCCTCACCGCGTACGCTTGTCCGGCAAACGTAGTTCCGCCCAGCGAGCGATTGAGACGGCAATTGGAGAAAGCGGTCTCCAATCGCGATCGAAAATGCCCCTTGTAGGGTTCCTAACGATCAAACCATTGGGCCACATTCACCCAATGCAAACCCTGTTCGTTTAACGATTCACCGGCAGGCGTCAGCGTTTCGCGCGTCGGGCCTACTTCGGACGAATCGTCAAACCATCGCTTGCGACCGTCGTCCAACGGGATCGTGTTAATGCGGTTGGGCGTTATCCCAATCGCTCTCACACCAAGAGGTTCGGTCACGAAAAACCGATCGAAGAAGATGTCAACTCAGATGACCAACGGCATCACCGTTGAGGGCCTCCAAAGTCTACCTAATTAAAAAACGCAATTAATTTTCAACGGCGAAGCAAAAACTTCAGCAGTTCCTGCGTTTTAGGTACTTCGAAATTGTAAAAAAAGAAGATGTTTTGGCGTCAGTAGATTAGCGTTCGATCAGCGAAGATTAGTGTTCCTGTCCTGGTCTCAAAAGAATGTGGAGGCGAAGTAAAACCCAAAGCAGATTTGCCACATAAAAAGAAGAATCGCAGCACAACGCGATTTGACAGGAATTCACAGATAATCACGTTTCATCACAGAAACCTTCCAAAAACGATGAAGCTGAGAATGAATGCGTTCCGTTGCGAAAAAGATGCAATCGGAGAAATACCGGCTAGAGGACTTGAACCTCCACTCCCAAAGGGAACTTGATTTTGAATCAAGCGCGTCTGCCAATTCCGCCAAGCCGGCTCATGGTGCGTGTGCTGAGAATTATAGCTACATCTGCCGGTCGGTGGCAAGGGCTACAATCAAATGGCGCTCACTTTAGACGCTTATGCCTCGCCACCTGAGCGGCACGGCTCTAGCCGCTGGTTTGTTTGCCCTACCTTTTCCCGATGGTTTCTTCCCTCGCTCGGCACCGGCGGCTAACGCCTTGCGGCTCAGTTTTTCTCAATCGCGTAAAGAAGCCAGGATCGGGCGGCTGTAAACCGTACGCGATGCTAGATAGCTGGTTACGACGCCCGTCAATATGATCACCGCAAATATCAACGCCAAAGGGCCCCACGGCACGCTGGCATTGCCGAATAAGAAATGCGGCACCGTGGTAAACAACGCCGCCACCACGCCGATCAACAATCCAATCCCCAGCAACCAGCCCGTCTCCAGAAACACCAAATTCGCGATACGCCCCGATCCAAATCCGACCGCTCGCAACAGTCCCAGTTCACGAGTGCGCTCAACCACCGATCGAATCTGGACCGCCGCCAAACCCAACGTGCCCAACAACAACCCCAACCCGCCCAGGGACTGGAACGTGCTGAGATATGTGTTCTGCACTGCCATGAAATTCGTCAGCAATCCGACCGAACTCTCCGCATCAAACCCCTGATCCCCCAACCCTTCCTCCAAGATCGCAATCTGATCGGTCCCCTTGGAACCACCGCCAGCATCAATCAAAAAGTAACGATAGCCCGCCACCGCTGGGAAGACTCGTTTAAAGTCATCTTCGCCGATCAACAAACTCCCCTGCAGAATCGTGTTACTCAGAAAACCGACGACTTCAAATTTTACTTTCTCACCACTGTCGAAGTGTACTTCGTAAATAGTGCCCAAGGCAAAGATCTTCAGACTGTAGTTCGCGGTGTTCTTGTCGATGATCACGGGGATCGGACTATCAAGCGCACGATCTGTGCCACCACCGAGCAACCGCCACGGATTTCCGTCGGCCTCTGCCAAGGCTCCCGCCCATTCAAAGCGCGTCTCGGACCCTGCAAAGTAATCGCCAAGATCATCCGGCACACCGATCACCCGTGGCTGGGTCGCCTGATAGAGGTTGTTGCAACTGGCGTCTTGGCCGGGCTTCAATCGCATCGCAATCGTTTTCAATTCAGGGTCCAACCGCGCGTCGCCCAATAATTCTTCCTGACCATTTTCGGTATTTAAATCGGCAAACACGGGCCGACTGGATGTCGCCACGTAATCAAATCCGCCTGTTCCGCCATCGGTCGGCGTTAACCTGAACGAACTAACGGCAATGATCAAGAAACTGGCAACGCTGACCAAACTGATCGTCAAAACGCTGCGCAAGGGATTTCGCCGCGCCGCCATCAGCGCCAATCCTTTCAAATCTAAACGCTCTTGGATCTTTGTTGGGGGCATCTTCAACCAGCGACTGGCGGCAATCAATCCCGCCGCCAAAACCAAAAAACCGGCTCCCATAAACGCGCCCGATTTCGCATCGCCGGACAACCCAAATGCCACCGGCAACAACACAATCGCCCCCACCAGCAACACGAGCAAAACAATAAAACTGATCGAACCTGGCCGCCGAGCGGCCCGCGTTTGAGCTCCATCGTCTCCGCCGGCCAACAGTTGCCGTACGCTTTGCCGGCGAGTCTGTCGCAGTGCCCACCCGATCGTCGCCCAGCAAATGAGCGTACCGGCCAACAAACCAATCACGATACTTAGAGGCCCCACGTGCAAGCGTAAAAACGGCGTTGAGATCGCGCCCACCCACCACGTTTTGAGCCCGTAGATCATCAGCCACCCGTACCCCACACCGATCACGATCCCGATCAGCGCCCCAAACAAACACACCACCATCATCTCGCGCAACCAAACCCCAGCCACACGTTTACCATCTATGCCGACCGCCTGCATCAGGCCTACTTCGGCGACGCGTCCTTGGACGGCCAATTGGAACAACAACGAAACCAGAATCAGCGCCGAAAGGATCACAAACATACTGAGCGCCAAAAACAACGCGTCAAACGGCGTTGATCCCGATGACGCGGCCAGGCTTTGCGATCGGACTGGAATCGTCCGCAGCCCCAAATCGGTTTGCGACGTCCGAAATTCAGCCAGCAATTTACGCTCGATCTCTGCTTGGTCTCCGGCCTGGGGCGGAATCCGAAAAGACGTCGTCGCGCCAAATCGGCTGTTGAACAACCGCCGCCCCGACGCCATCGAAATGAATGCTTTGGGCGTCGTGCGATAGTTATTCCAATAGTCGTCGTCCTGGCTGCGGATCTTGCCGGCGGTCGAAAACGGCAGCTCCCAATTCTCGATCGATTCTGAATCGGTCACTCCAGGAACCGTTGGCGTCAGATTCGGATCATTGGCCAAGGTCGGTGACTGAACAAATTCAGCGGCCACGATCTGGTTGCGACGCCGGACTTGGAACGGCCGATCGGGCTCCGTCAATCCCGCGATGGCGGCGACAGTAAAAGCAGCCGTAGATTCGATTTGATTGCCGTGCGTCGTTTCTGGTTCAAAATAGTCGATCTCGATTTCGTCCCCGACCGAAACGTTCAAGTCATCCGCCGTCCATTGATTGAGTACGATCTGGGAATCAGTCAACGGCGGGATAACATCGCCGTCGGTCGCAGTCAAAGGAAAATCATCCCCGATCTCGATGGCACTGATCATTGAAAACGGCGTCCCTGAATCATCTCCTTGTTTGCGGATGTCATTGGCCAAATACGTCAGCACCCCTTTCGCCGCCGGGAAGGCTTTTTCGATCGCGGCCTGCATGTCCGCCCCGAAGACCAGCTTCTCCGATGATAGACCCCAATAATCAAATACTGGTTTGCCTGCGGGCCTTTCCGGATCAGGCTGAGTGACCCGGCTTAAAGAAAGCCCAATGTCCTCCAATCGTGGCTGCAGCAAATCAACCGACGCCGATTTTGCAGAAAGGGCTGCATTACACAGCTGCTTTGTTGAGCGACTTTTTAGCTGCGTGCGGGCGAGGGCATCCTGCAGTCGCGCTATCGAAATAAAGAGGTTCGGACCACTGACCTGCGACGGCTGCAGGCTAAATCTCCCCAGCCCCTCATCGGGCAAGATCTCCAAGATCTTAAGATCAACCAAACTCTCAATTAAATCGTCCGTCGCCCCTAACGCACTTTCGGCCGGCATCTGCGTCGGTTTTGGAATGCGCAACGTCAACCGCGTTGGGGCGGCGTCTCCACCGGTCTCGAGTTGAATCCCAAGCCGATCGGCCAGCGACCGATTGATGACCACGCCGTCACCGGTGATCGGCGTCTTGGGCCTCAGCCCATGAGAATCAAAACCCCAAAATGAATCCTTAACTCCCAACACATTTACGTTAGCCGCGCGTTGTGTACGGTCATCGACGCGGCATTCAACGGTGCCGTTGGGAAAGAGAATCAACGGGCTGACGGCGCTGTTGGTCTGTGCCGCCAAATCGTCGGCCAGCGTCTCCCCAAAGAAACCGGCGCTGACAAGAATCGTGTCGATCTCTCCTAATTGATCAAGCATCAACCCACGGAGGCTCGACCGCATACTGTCACCGACGATCAGAGCACCGGTCAGCACGGCCGTTGCGATCGCGGCGCCCAGGGCGATCGCCAAATTACTGCGCCAGAAATGGAGCAGGCTACGGATTGCGATTTTCCACGGCGTCATACAAATTTCCCGTGCTTTAGTTCTTTGGTTCGCCCGAACATCGCCGCCAGTGATTGGCTGTGAGTGACGCAGATCAACATTGCGGGCTGGGCCGGTTGAATCTCCAGCAGCAACCCACCGATGAGCGCGCTGTTTTCTTCGTCCAAACTTCCGGTCGGTTCGTCGGCTAAAATCAGCGCCGGTTCGTTGATCAACGCCCGCGCGACAGCCACGCGCTGACATTCGCCACCCGAAAGCAGGGCAGGGCGGTGGTCCATGCGGTCGGCAAGCCCCACCGATTCAAGTAAGCCTTTGGCGCGTTCGATTTGTTCGGGCGACGCACTTCCCGCGGCCAACGTCGGCACCAACACATTTTCCAGCGCCGACATCTGTGGCAAGAGATGATGCTGTTGGAAGATGAAACCAATGTGCTCACTTCGGAATGCGGCCAGTTTCTTCTCAGGAATTTCATTCAGCATTTGATCAAACAGCCTCACCGCGCCGGAGGTTGGCTGATCCAGTGTGCCGGCGATGTGTAGGAATGTGCTTTTGCCGCTGCCCGATTCGCCAAGGATCGCAACTTGGTCGCCTCGATTGAGTTCTAGGTCCACTCCGGCAAGGATCGTCAGCGGATCCCCTTGGCTGGGGAACTGTTTGACGATTTTGGAGGCGACGAAATCAGACATTGTGTTTGTTACTTTATGTTGGGCCGGTTCCCACCGGCCGTTTTGCTGGTTCGTAGCGGAGCGAAACCGGAGGGCTAGCGCCCTGCCGCTAAATTTTCAATGTTATCGGTACCAGCGCAAGCCGTCCGGTTTATGCAATCCGTCCGGTTTATACTACGAATTCAATAACGCCAAACACCCGAGTCCGTAAAACGAATACTCGACGTCGTGGGCGTCGTCCCAAACGGCCGCTTGGAATCCCCCGGTCTCCAATTGTAACGAATCGACGTACTGCGCGAACAAGTCGACATCAAGTTCTGAGAATGAATCGAGATCCAGCAGCGTCAAACCGCCGGTGAAGGAGCTGAGCAAATCTGCGATCGGGATGCGTGTGTTGGCGCGAATACCACCTTCGTCGGTCTGCATCTCGCAAAGATAATCCAGTGTCAACTCTTTCAGGTCATGGTCGATAACCGAAACGCCCGTTTGGTCCTTCAAGATATTCAGCGTCGCCACCGCAGCGGCGGTGGGGTTGGTGCCGGCCCGTTTGCTGACGCGGATCTCGCGCCAGCCGCCTTCAGGGTCCTGTTGCGATTTCAAAAACCGAATCACGTCATCGGCTTGCGGCAGCGGTCGTTCCAGCAACTGCATCACCAACACCACCAAGAACGTGTGATAGGTGCTACCGGCGTGACCTTCGGGAGCTTTGGAGTACCCACCGTCCTCCCGCCGCAGCGTCTGCAGAAAATCGGCGACGTTGGATTGCCAGTCGACATCCGAATCGGCGAAAACATCAATACCGGCGGAGACCTTCAGCAGATTGGCTGCGTAGAACAGCGAAAAGAAATCGACGATCGTTTGATGTGACTTCATTTCATGTCGCAGGAACGCGGCCGCCGATTCGGCCACCGGGCCATAGAGTTCACCCAGAATCGAAAGGGCCCGCAGCCCAAAGGACGTGTAGTACAAATCACTGCCGCCCATACGGCCCGCAAAACCACCGTCTTCGCGCTGAGCGTCCAAGAAGTACCTGGTGTGTAGCTGCCGCCGAGCTTCCGGCAACTGCCCGACGCCCATCGCCAGCCGCACGGTCAACTGTTGCAGGTAAACCGACATCAGGCGTCTTCGTCGGAAGAACTGTCTTCTGCCGGCGAAACCAAAAATGGCCCGATCGCGTCGATGAAGCCTTGGGGGGTTGGAATCGATTCGGGTTTTTGCCCATGCTTGAACAAACAACAAACGGTCGTCAATGATCCGCTGGCGACTTTGGTGTTCTCACGTAGGAAATCAAACCCGTAAGTCACGCTCTTGGTGCCGATCTTGGTCACGGAGACTTCGATGTCGATCATTTCCTCGAACTTGATGGCGACTTTGTAGTCACATTGAGCGTTGACGCGCGGCCAACTGATCTCAAGACCATCCACTTCACAGATCACGCCCATGCCCACGCTGCGCAGCAACGCGTGTTCGGCTTGTTCCATGTACGCGAAGAAGTTGGAGAAGTGAACGATGCCCGCCATGTCGGTTTCGCGAAACTCGATGCGGCGTCGGTGCGTGAATGTCTCGGGCATGGAGCGAATAGGGTTAGAGGTTCTGCGTTTTTAGTGGAACGATTATCAGTTTAACGATTAGCCGGAAGGCGTCAGTGTCTCAGCCGCGCAAAACACGGTCGCCTGCCGGCTGGTCGTTAAACTCAGTTGCGGTCGGCGTTATCAGTTTAACGATTAGCCGGAAGGCGTCAGTGTCTCAGCCGCGCAAAACACG
>CAYOZV010000002.1:0-5656 GCA_964408465.1 uncultured Pirellulaceae bacterium | reverse complement strand
GGTCGGCGTTATCAGTTTAACGATTAGCCGGAAGGCGTCAGTGTCTCAGCCGCGCCAAACACGGTCGCCTGCCGGCTGGTCGTTAAACTTGGTTGCGGTCGTCCGCCCCAACGAAAAATGCAGAGACCAAGGCCTCTGCATTTCGGGGTTCAATAGTGGTGATCGGCAATGCGATCTTCGGCCGACCCATCAGTCGCCAACGTAAGGCAGCAACGCCATGAAACGGGCGCGCTTAATTGAATCCGATACCGCGTGCTGAGAAACAGCCGTGCAACCGGTCTTGCGGCGGCCGACAATGCGGCTGTGGCGATTGACCAATTTCTTCAGCAATTCAACGTCTTTGTAATCAACGTACATCGGACGAGGACGCTCGCCATCGACGAACAAAGGATCTTTGCGGACGGTTTTTGTTTTGACCTTGGATTTACGCCGAGATGGTCTTTTTTTGAATGGAGGCACTTTGCTAAAACTCTTCTAACAACGGGTGATTTTAAATGACTGGTTTGAGCCGCGTATTATGACAATTGGTCGACAAAACACAATAGAAAAACTCCGGCCAACCGCCAGTCCGACCAAACAGGGGTCATAATCGCTGAAACATCGGTGTTTTAACGCGATATCGTTAGAAAATTCGCGAGAGTCTGTTTGCAACGCCGAGAAAAATCAATGGCTCCTGAACCGGTGCACTTTTCACTTTTCATCTAATTCAAGACGGATTTCGGGCATTGATCGGCGGCGGTTGAAAGCAATCGTCGCACGACGGGGGACCGGCCACCGTGATAGCACTACCGCCGCCGTCGCATTGGTATTGCCGTTGATGCTCAATTCGAAGAAAAACATAGCTCATTCCACCACGACGCAGCCTTTCTCAAGGATCGAGAATCGCGGCGTGGAGCTATCCATCATCGTTATCGTCAAGGAAGGCGTACGAGATGAACAAATCTAAATTTTTTTGCGGCGTGACAATGCCGCTGCGGCAAAACCTCATTCGATTGACGTCTGTTGGATGCGCGTTCCTGTTAACAGGGGGCCCGTTTTCTCTCCACAGCCAAGCCCAAACACCGCCCCCCGCGCCGCAGGACATGTCGGCTTGGCAACCACCGACGACGGCGGTGACCGCTGCTGCGCCGGTGGCTCCCGTGACCCCGACGGCTCCAGCGCTCGCATCACGGCCAACATTCGCTCCAGCCCAAACAAAGCTGACCAATCTACAACCGCCGCGCGATATCTTCACTCAACCTTCGCGGCAGCCTCAAACAGCACTGGCCGCCCGACCGCTCAACGATAACCTGCCACGGTTGGCTGAAAATGCTGGATTCGATCTCCAGAATGCCATGACCGAAGCCTTCGGCGACTCTGTTTCGCAAGCCAACTTGCAATCGCAATCGCCCTTTTCCGATTCCTTCCCGTCACACCTAAAAGCATCGTCCACGCCGGCCGATCAACTTTCCCAATTCGCAGACACCGCCGCGGAGAAGCTTGGCGGCGTCAAGGACTGGGTCAGCGACCAAGCCGGTGGCATCTTCGCCACCGACGGCAGCCAAGGCGGATGGCTGGAACGCCTATCCGGGATGCTTGGCGGAGCTGATCTGAAGAAGATCGGTGGCAGTCTATCCATCGTCATCGGCGGCTATCTGGGTTTGGTTTGGCTGCTGCGGAAGATCAACCCCGCCGGCAATCAAGGCATCCCCACCGAAGTCCTCGAAGTCGTCGGCAACGCTCCCTTGGACAGCCGCCAGAATCTGCAGTTGGTCCGCCTAGGTAGCAAACTCCTGCTGATGATTCACGGCCCCGAGGGTACCCAACCCATTGGCGAAGTCACCGACCCGGCCGAAGTCGACCATCTGGTGGCACTGTGTAACGGCCGGACGCGCACAGCGAATTCGGCCGTCAACCACGCCGTCAACCGTTATCAATCCAATCCCGCTGGCGTCAACCCGCTGAACCTGTCCGCCGCTCAACAATCCAATCTCGCGCAACTGCTGTCGGTGTTCGATCAGAGCAAACGCGGTAATGCATCGCGATCCTTCGAAGCGTAACCTTTTAAAAGTATTGATGAATTCATCGTCCAAACAATTTCGACGCGCTTGGATACCTAGGGTGCCCTGGCTGCATTTGGCTCCATTGGTTCTCATGGCTGCGTGCGTCTTGAGCCCGATCGCCGAAGATGCTTGCGCACAATCGGTGCCCGGTTTTTGGTTGAACCAGTCCGCCGAATCGAGACTTTCATCGGTCGGCCCCGAAGTGGTGCAAGCAAGTGCCACCGATCAGTTGCCACCATCGCTGCAAAACTATCAAACACGTCCTCCGTCGCCATCTCCGGTTGCCCCTTCGCAAATTCAGCGACACGTCGAACGTCCGGCCAACCTTGCACCGGCGCACACGGACTACCCACCTGAGTCAGATCAGTCAGACGTTTCTTTGAACCAAACCGTCGGCCCGCAAGCAGCCCAGTCCTTCAACGACCTGTTGACCGATCAAGCCGAACAAATGATCACGCGCGAAGGCACCGGATCGTCGGTGAAGATCGCAATTTTGCTGGCCGCGCTATCTCTGGCACCGGCGTTGATTCTGATGACAACCTGTTACGTGCGAGTGGTCGTTGTATTGACGTTGCTGCGACAAGCCTTCGGGGCTCAGCAGTTGCCATCGACGCAGATTCTGACGGCGCTGTCCTTGTTTGTGACGTTTTTGGTGATGGCACCGACTTGGAATGAAATCAAAACAGAAGCCATTGATCCTTACACGCAAACCGATTCGCAGATGACGTTTGAAACAGCGTTCAACCGCGCCGTGGTGCCGGTGAAGCAGTTCATGGCGCGGCAAATTCGTCTGGCCAAAAACGAAGAATCCGTTGGCATGTTTTATCGTTACCTCCCCCAGCAAAACGGCAGCCAACCAACGCCACCGCCAACGTCAATCGACGATGTGCCGCTGAACGTGCTGATGCCGGCGTTCTTGGTCAGCGAATTGAAGGTCGCGTTCCTGCTGGGCTTTCAAGTTTATCTACCGTTTCTGATTGTCGATCTGGTGGTGTCTTCGGTGACCGTTTCGATGGGCATGGTGATGCTGCCACCGACGATGGTCAGTTTCCCACTGAAGTTGATCCTGTTCGTAATGGTCGATGGCTGGACGCTGGTCGTAGGGATGCTGATGCAAAGCTTCGGACCGTTGTGATCAGTGTAAGCAAGCTCGCAAACTGAGCCGCAAGGCGCTAGCCGCGGGTGCCCACCTAACGACTTAGCAACACCTCAAAATTTGGCAGACAAACCGGCGGCTAGGGCCTTGCCGCTCACATTGGAAAAAAATCATGGACCCCCAAGACACAATCGACTTCAGCCGCGAGGCGCTTAACATGGTCGCAATCGTTGGCGGCCCGATCTTGGTCGCCGGTTTAGTCATCGGCCTGATCGTCGGCATCTTTCAAGCCATGACTCAGATTCAAGATCAAACCGTATCCGCGGTCCCCAAGATTCTGGGCATGTTGCTGGTCACAATGTTGGTGTTGCCTTGGGTAGGCGAACGCATGATTGAGTACACACAAAAAACGCTCAGTAAACCCATGATGGGTGGTGTTGCCGCGGTGACTGCCGCTGAACCATCGCCGTTTCAGTTTGCTTCTGCGACGACACGACTGACGCCGGCCTACCAAGGTGCACCGGTCGCTCGAATCGCCGGAAACCTTCCGCCGCTGGTTCCACCGGCCCTCAAGCCACCGACCACAGGCATGCCCACGCTGGCTCCCCAACGCTCGTCGATGCCAATCCATCCCTATCAGCAAACACCGGGCTCTCCGGCGGTTGTTCGTCCGACCATGCCTCAGATGATTCAACCGGGCAATCGTAACCGACCGCAGACGCCGGTGAAGCAAATTGATCTCGAGGGATAAGCTGTGAACCTGCTGGCCGTTTCCATTTTGGTTTTTGTCCGAATCTTTGCCGTCACCATGACGGCACCGATTCTTGGCAGCCGCGTCGTCAACTTCAAGACGCGTTTTGCGATCGCCGCGATGCTGATGATGTTGGCGATGCCACTGGTTCACGTGCCAGTGGATTTAATGACGCAAACTTCCACCGGCGCGGAATGGCTGCCGTTCATCTTCTCCGAAGCCGCCGTCGGCATCACGTTGGGGCTGGGCGTAACGATCATGTTCTCCGCCGCCAGCGCTGCGGGCACGGTCATTGGACAGATGAGCGGACTACAACTGGGTGAAACCGGTGGCGGAGATTCTCAGTCACCGGTCAGCAAATTCTTTCACATTGTTTCGATCGCTGCGTTCGCATTGATGGGCGGGCCGGCGTTGGTTGTGACCGGACTGCTGGACACGTTCATTCAAATTCCTTTATCCACGACGTTCGCCGATGCGGGGATGATTTCGCTGGCGACCGAACTGTTACAGCAAAGCTTTATGCTGACGCTGCGAGCGATTGGTCCTGTGATGATCGCGCTGTTCGCGGCCAACATCGTGATTGGACTCTTAAGCCGGACCTACCCGCAGATGAATTTACTCGGGTTGGGGCTCGGTTCAAATCTGGTTGTCATGTTCTTGGCGGTGTTTTTGTCGTTGGGTGGAACGGTGTGGCTGTTTGTCGATGACATCGAGCCCACAATCGAATTCCTAAAAGAAGGACTTCACGAAGCGGCCGTCAGCGCTCCGTCGGCACTCTCCGCGGCACCGGGGGGATCTTAATGGCTCATTCTGGCGGCGATAAAAACCACGAAGCCTCGGCACTGCGGCGTCAGAAAGCGCGGTCCGAAGGTGACTTTCCCCGCAGTTTCGAACTGGCGGTCGCGCTGCAAGTCATCGGTTTTACGATCGTTGGATTTTTGTGTTTAGATTCAATCTCCAACCATCTGTCTGTCTCGGCGACGCGTTCTTGGAGTAACCATTCAGAGGATCGTCTTCAAGGCGAAGCGGTCGCTGAGAGTGGATTGGAATTAGTGTGCGGTGCGCTGTGGGCGATCGCCCCGCTGATGGTGGGATGCTGGTTGGTGGTGGTTGCCTCGCACTGGATACAAACGGGGCCTGTTTGGCTACCGGGGAAAGTGTCGGCAGATGTCAGCCGCGTATCACCCGGCCATTGGTTTGGGCAAGTGTTTGCGCTGTCGACGCTGAGCTATTTTTTCGTGGGCGTGCCTAAGTTTTTTCTGGCGTTCGCCGTGACGGTGATCAGTTTTTGGTGTCAACGGGAAACGATCTTTGCGATGCCGTTTCAACCGGTCGACCAGATGGGTCAAACGGTCGCCAGCGTTCTGATGCAGATCACTTTTCATGTCGGGCTGGTTTTGTTGGCCAGTTCCGCGATCGACTATTGGATGCATTATTTGGGATTCGAAAATCGGATCCGTATGACCGATCAAGAAATGCGTGATGAGGCTCGCGCTCAGGATGGCGATCCCGCGGTCAATGCCCAGCGCAAAGCGCTGCAGGGCAGGGCGGCCGCGTAGCAACAGTCGCCTTTCGCTCTCCTACGCCTCGCCTCGCCTCGTTCCGAGGCTCCCGCCTCGGAACGCACTACCTGGCAGGCTCCCGCCTGCCGTCATCCGAATACCGAAGCCATCCAACCACCGCGCCCATAAACCGGTAGCTAAGGAACGAGCAACTAGTGCCGCGAGAACGAATTGGTGTTGCTTGAAACGTTGAATTTCTGGATTC
>CAYOZV010000001.1:62698-66686 GCA_964408465.1 uncultured Pirellulaceae bacterium | reverse complement strand
CGCAGCTTCGTGCGCATGGGCGTCGTCTGGCTGTTGATTGCCAGCATGGTATTTGCTGCTCAAGATACAGGGCTGACCGAAACGATTCGAACCATCCTCGCAAGTGCGGCCGTTTTGTTTTTGGTTCTGCAGGTGACGATCTTGATGTTTAACCGTGATAACCGCACGATCCAAGACATGGTTTATAAAACAGACGTGGTATTGGACACCTAACGTAATCTAACGGATTCTTTCAGCGGACGGTTTGTCACCATCGCCGGCCTTACATTGTAAAATGCCCGCCGGCCTGATGTGGCCAAGCATTTGGCCGACCGCAATGGTCAGGGGCAAGGCGATCAGCGCGGTCAAAATCACCAATGCCGACGGACGACGAGAGCCAACGCACGCGGCGTGCCAAACGAACGGTGGAGTTGGGAAGTCTCCCCGGTCCCATGTTTTAAAGACGGGCGGGCCGAGCGCTTTAATCATTTCCGAGCAACCGCAATTCAAGAGTGTTGAATTGGGCTACACTCCGTTGGACTGTAGTGCTGCAGAAACGAACAAAGACCGCTTGTCGTTAATATCAGCGGTTGAAAATGTCGGCCGCAGGAAAGCCATATCAAAAGTGGATCGAACCGATGCCTTCGGTATTTGGTGCGGCTACGGTGCCCCATCCAATTTAGTACAATGACGGCGTATTATATTGATTTTGAATAAGGTGAACGCCGATGCCATTAGGAATCCGTCCGACGGTGGACTTCGCTTTTAAGATGCTTTTCGGCAATCCTCAGAATGTCGACATATTAATCGACTTGCTTAATGCGGTTTTGCGCCCAGAGTGTCCGATCGAAGAGGTGGAAATCCTTAACCCAATTGACCACAAGTCGTTCGCCGAAGACAAGCTCTCAATCGTAGATGTTAAAGCTCGTGACACATCGGGAGCTTGGTACGTCATCGAAGTTCAAACGACGCTACCTGCCGGGCTATGCAACCGCTTGATCTACTACACCAGCGGGCTTTATTACGGTCAACTGAGAGAAGGTGGCGGCTACGGTGCTCTAAGCCCTGCGATCAGCATTTGTATTTTGACGCAATCGCTATTTCCAAACGTTTCGGCCAAAGATTTAAAATTTTCTCTTCATGATAAATCGCATAACGTGAGCTTTGGCGATCAACTTCAAATTCACTTGGTCGAGCTTCCGAAGTATAATATTGGGGAAGCGGATTTGACTTCGGCGGCCAGTTTAGAGAAGTGGGTGTTTTTCATGAAGTCAGCAGCCCAACGCGATGCCGACGAGTTGCGTCAACTGCTTCCCGGCTCGGCTTATCAGCACGCTACAGGAGTATTAGAAATGATCACGCGCAGCCCCGAATTAAGACTGGTCTACGATGACCGCGCCAAAGAAGAGCAAGATAAAATTGCGTTTCGAATCGACACTTTGGAGCAAGGTCGCGCCGAAGGAAAGGCCGAAGGCAAGGCCGAAGGCAAGGTGGAAGGACGCGCAGAAGGGGAAGCCATTGGTAGGCTGATAGGTCGAATTCAATTGTTGGAAAGTATTCTGTCAGTGCCACCAACACCGGAGCCGAAACTAACGCAAAAGGACCTAAGTTCGTTGCAAACACTTGCCGATGACCTTCAATCTAAATTCGACCAAAAAAGCTAAACGCGCACCCGCAGGGGAAAACTGACTGGAATTAAGGCTGGTTCTGGCTTTTCGGCCTTGAAGACGCCCAGACGCCAACCGAGGCCGTGGCCTGTGCGATGGCCACAAAATGAACGGCAATTCACTGCGGGGGCTGACAGCTTGAGTTAGGTCGGTGGTATGATATCGGCGAAAAGTATCCGCCTGCCCCTGCAACCCAGTTATTCACGACGATCCCATGAGTTTGGACAACCGTCCCAACAAACCAGTTGTCATCGTTTCGGTGAATCCAAAGTCGGGCGCAACGTCTCGTTCGGAATTGATTGGCGACGTGCGGCAAAGTCTGACCGAAGCCGGTTTTGAGCCAATCATCCTTTCGGACATCGCCGAAGTCTACACTCAGTCTAAACGGCTCAATGAAGAGGGCCGGCTTCGTGCCGTTGTTGCCGCCGGCGGAGACGGTACCGTTTCGCTGCTGGCCAATCGACTGGAGCAAGGAATCCCGTTGGCAATTTTCCCACTGGGCACCGAAAATTTACTTGCCAAGTATTTAAAGCTTGATGCCGCCCCCGATCGCCTAGTCGATTTGCTCACGCACGGGCGCGAAAAAAAGTTGGACGCTGGACGCGCCAACGGGAAATTATTTTTGGTGATGGCCAGTTGCGGATTTGACGCCAGCGTTGTTGAAAAACTCCATAGCCAGCGTAAAGGCCACATTAATCATCTTTCTTACTTGCGTCCCATCCTCAGCAGCATGCGGCACTATCGCTATCCCAAGCTGACCATCACCATCGAAGACGGGCAGGAAACGGTCTCTTGCAGCTGGCTATTTTTGTTCAATGTGTCACGATACGCAATGAATTTACCCATCGTTCCCGATGCGGACCCCTGCGATGGGCAATTGAACATGTGCAGCTTTCGCCGAGGAGGCACGTTGCGCGGAGTCTTTTATTTGGCGACCGTTCTTTTAAGAAAACACCGGCAGTGGTGCACGACAGAGTTTCGAAAATTTCGTAAAATGAAGGTCACGTGCAGCGACCCTGAAGCGTCGGTTCCGTTCCAGTTGGACGGCGACCCCGGCGGATACCTGCCGCTGGAAATCGAAACGGTGAAAGATTACTTAACGGTGCTTGTCCACTGAGGGTACCGAAAACCAGCAGGTTTTCATGATCCCCCCAACCAAAACGACGAATGGAATCACTTGAATAATAATCCAGTAAACATCGGCGACAAGATCGCCTGCGGCGACGGAAATCCGCTGCTGGTGATCGCTGGCCCCTGCGTGATCGACGACGAGGGCCTGATCTTGGAGATCGCCGGTCGGCTGAAGGAAATCTGTCAGCGGCTAAATTTGCCAATTATTTTCAAAGCTTCCTTCGATAAAGCGAACCGAACCAGTTTAGATTCGTACCGTGGAGTAGGCCTGCAAAAAGGGCTGGAGATATTGACGAAAGTAAAATCCCAAACGGGGTTACCATTGACGACGGACATTCATTTGCCCGAACAAGCCGCTCCGGTTGCCGATGTGGTGGACCTTTTGCAGATCCCTGCCTTTTTGGCGCGGCAGACCGATTTACTGGTCGCTGCTGCTCAAACGGGGGCCGCCGTCAACGTGAAGAAGGGCCAATTCATGGCTCCTTGGGACATGAAACACGTCGTCACAAAACTGTCATCCGCCGGTTGTCAGAATA
This sequence comes from uncultured Pirellulaceae bacterium, assembly GCA_964408465.1. Classification (GTDB taxonomy): domain Bacteria; phylum Planctomycetota; class Planctomycetia; order Pirellulales; family Pirellulaceae; genus Mariniblastus. Next base: position 63,373 of record CAYOZV010000001.1, on the reverse strand, counting down.
TCATGCTGACCGAGCGTGGCACGTTTTTTGGGTACGGAAGATTAGTCAACGATATGAGGGCGTTGTGCCAGATGTCGGATCTTGGCGTGCCCGTCGTTTTCGATGCGACGCACAGCGTGCAAATGCCCAGCGCCGCCGGCGGGAAAACCGGTGGCGAGCGTGAGATGGTGGCACCGCTGGCTCGCGCGGCGGTCGCGGCCGGCGTCAGCGCGGTTTTTATTGAGACCCATCCACAACCAGATAAATCACCCAGCGACGGGCCAAACATGGTCCCCTTGGATAACATTGAATCGCTGTTGGAATCACTGCAGAAGATCGACGCAGTTGTTTCCAACACGTAGGGCGATGCCAACTTAAAGTGACGACTTAAAGAGATAACCAAGACGGATTGCCACCGCTACAAGCTACATCTATCGAAATGAAAAACAGGACTTATCAGATGCGCAGTATCAGTAACGCAAGTGCGATTGTTGCTTTCACCGGCCTTTGGGCACTGGTGGCCGCCTTCGCAGGCTGCACCTCCGAAATTGACCCGATGTTAAAGACGCTGGACGCGAATGTTCTTTCGGCGAAAACGAACGACATCTCACGCACGATGGATTTCATTTTCGACGACCGACAGTTCGCTCAACGTGACTTCGAACAGAAGGTCTCCATCGGCCTCAACCGCTGGAC
>CAYOZV010000001.1:39673-62598 GCA_964408465.1 uncultured Pirellulaceae bacterium | reverse complement strand
AATCCTATCAGTGCCGGCGTCCGGTTCACGGGGACTCAGCGCTACCCATGGCAGACGTTGATGCTTGGCCGCGGCGACTATGTTGATCGCGCGAAGGTCTTCATGCTGCTGGCCAGAGAGGCGGGGTTAAGCGTGGCGATGCTGACGACCGGCGAAGAGGAGAAACCTTGGGCCGTGGGAGTTGTGATTGGAACCCAGTACTACCTGTTTGACACGAAGCTTGGTCTGCCAATTCCCAATCAAACGCCTGGTCAAATCGCGACGCTGGGGCAACTGAAAGGGAACCCGAAACTATTAACCGAGCTCAATCTCACCTTGAAGGAGTCGCTGGCCGACGATACGAAGTACTGGGTTGCCGAAGAAGATCTGAGCACGTTGGTCGCCAAGATCTACGTCACACCCGAATCGCTTTCCCAACGGATGAACGGATTGGAAGAATCTTTGGTCGGCGAGTACCGACTGGCGTTAGGGGCATTCCCATCGAAGCAGTTGGACAAACTACCCAGTGTTGATGGCGTTGAGAACAAACTATGGGACGTTGCGTTTGACACGCACCGTTTTCGCGCTGCGGTTCGCAAAGCGATTCCCAAAGCGGTTAGCGATGATCAGCTGAACGATCGCTTGCGTTGGTATTTCGTAGAGGAGTCTTACATTGACAACTTCCATCCCTATCGCACCTGCCGCGTTCGTTTTTTCCAAGGTGATTTTGAATCTTTGGAAGAAGATTTAAGCAGAAATGCCGTCGAGAGTTTTCAGTTTTTAAATTACACCGAAGATCAGATCGACAATTTGGGTACGGACAAAATCATGATGGGTATTGCTGGTCTGGCCGACATCAAAGACCCGGCGGAATTTGAATCGCGGCTAAAATCGACGCAGCGGCAGATGCGTCTGGTGCGCCGCGATGTGGGTTATTTCTTGTCACAGTGTCTTTTCGACAACGGCAGCCCTGGCACGTCCGCGAATTGGCTGGAGACGATTGCCAAGAAAGACGATGTGCAGCGCTGGAAGTCAGGCGTCACCTATCTGCTGGGGCGTTCCTACGAATCGCGCAAAGAGTACGATCGGGCGATCGAACAATACCAGTTCGAGAATTCACAGCAGAGCCACGGTAACCTGATTCGCGTGCGATTGCTCAAAGCTGCAATTGAAAAGGCATATCCTGGCGCGAAGATGGAGGCAAGCAATGAAGAAGCTGTCGATGCAGTGGAAACAGCCAGCGATGAGCAAGCGGTAATAGAAACGGTTCCCGAAGAAGTCGAACAAGAGTAATGTGATCCCCGCCGTCAAAGTTTAACGACAAGCCGGCAGGCGACCGCGCTCGCCCAGTTTTAGCGGACAGTCATACTCACCGTCTCAGTCGCGTCCTACTTCCACGCAAACGCCGCACCCGTTAATCGTTCGTAGGCTTCGATGTATTTGGAGCGCGTTTTTTGGATTACTTCTGCGGGCAACTCAGGCGGTTTGCTGTTCTTATCCCACGTTGTGGCGTTCAGATGCTCGCGCACGAATTGTTTGTCAAACGAAGGCTGATCGCGTCCTTGCTCATATTGATCGGCCGGCCAAAACCGCGAACTATCGGGCGTCAGCACTTCGTCAATCAAAATTAACTGCCCGTCGTGCAGGCCCCACTCAAACTTCGTGTCCGCCAAGATAATTCCCTTGGTGGCGGCGAAGTCACGCGCCCCCTGATAGACATCGATGCTCTTTTGCTTCAGCTCATTAGCAACATCGGCCCCAACGACTTCAACCATCCGATCGAACGAAATGTTCTCGTCATGGCCTGACTCCTCTTTGGTCGCTGGCGTGAAAAGTGGTTGAGGAAATTTGGCACAGTTCTTCAATCCAGGTTCAAGATCCACGCCACACACCGCGCCAGAACTTTGATAGTCCTTCCATCCCGAACCCACCAAGTAACCACGAACAACGCACTCGATCGGCACGACTTCACATTTTTTGACGACCATTGACCGTCCCTCAAGCGTGTCCGCATCGAGTCCTTCGGGGAGATCGACGGAAGTTAAGTCAGTGGAAATCAGATGGTTAGGAACATCAAAATAATCAAACCAGAATTTGCTGATTTGCGTCAAAACGCGACCTTTGTCGGGGATCAAAGACGGGATCACCCAGTCAAAGGCGCTGATGCGATCACTGGCCACCATCAAATAGGCGTCGCCAATATCGTAAACGTCTCGCACTTTACCTTGTCTTACCAATGTCGCCACGTCGCCGCCCCTATCAAATGGGTTAGTTGGAGTCTCTCATTTGGAAATATAACAATTGGAGGCGAAAACGGTAGGCCAGCAGCGGTCCGCCACGCGCGTTTCAAGACGCTTACGACGGCTGGAGCGTATTGACAAACCCAGAAAAAAACCGACGCTATAAGAACTGAATCCGCCGCACGAAAATAGCGGCTTCTTCCAAATTTACGTCTCAACAGCGCTGGAACCCTACATGGGTGAGTTTAAGTTTCGACTACCACCCCACTGGTCGCTTGAGCGTCGGCAGTCGGCCGCCATTCACACCGTAGGATTGGATGGTATTCCCTGGCCATGCAAGATTTCGGTCAAAGATTCCATGTTGACCGTTTCACGTAACCGGAACGAATCGGGCAAAACGTTTGTTCCTTATTCATTTCCAAATCACGGTGAACTGCTGATCTCGACCGGCACGCTCCCCGAACGCGGACAGCCCTATTCGTTGGTGATGGAATTAACGCGAGGGACATTGAACAGGCTGCGAAACCAATTGTCGATTTGGCAGGAAGGCGGGCTGGAGATAGCCTCGACCATTCACGACGGAGTCGCCCAAGCCACGACCCTGCTCAGCCAAGCCATCACCAACGACGGCGATCAGGCGCAGGATGAAATTTCAGCACAAGCCATTGAAGTGACGATGGACACGATGTTTGAATTAGCACGGCAGTTCGGCACCGAAGTCACAAAATTTCGCCAAGCCAACGCCGACATGCATCCGTTTTGGCTGGCCAACACCCTCAGCAATACCCGGCCGATCGAAGATGGTATGGGCGTCAGCGGATTCGATTTAGTCCGGATCAAACCGGAGAAGCTCGACAGCGTGTCTCAGGAGCAACTCTCCAAACGCGTGATCGACGGCCCATTCTTGGATGCCAGCTCACATGGGTTGAGCGAAGAATTAACCCAGATGGAGGACTTCCAGAGCCGCCGCAATCATATTTTGTCCAAAACGCGGGAGCACCTGAGTAATTTGTCGCCCTCGGTTTCCCTGATCCACGCCGTCAGCGGGCTCAACGGAATGGGCCATCGCCACCTCAGCTATCCTCAGCAACTTGAAATCACGACGCAGCTTCTGCAGACGGTCGAGGAGGCCAATCATGAAGTACCGACCTTGGTGAGTTTTGATTTCCCTTGGGCAGAACGACTGGCCTCGGCGGTCGGTGGTTCCCATCCGCTTCAGATTGCCGATTCGCTGTTGCGGCAAGGATCTCAAATTTCATTTCTGGGTGTGGAAGTCAATCTTGGCTACTGGCCTGGTGGCAGCGTCATGCGCGACCCCTTTCAGTGGATCGACATGTTGGACTTGTGGACCCAATTAGGAATCCCGTTGGTGATTATTCTCAGGGCCCCCACCTGGTCCACCGATGATGGCGAAGCGCCCCCAGCCGGTGGCGAAGTTTGCGATCAAAGGCACGTAAACACATTCGAGAGAGAAAATGATCGACTGCGGATCGAGTATCTGAGGACGATTCTGCCAATGTTGGTGGCGCGGCCTGCCGTCCATGGGTTGATCTGGAGCCAATGGCAGGACTCCGATGACGACCGCTACCCTCATGCCGGTTTAGAAAACAGCGCCGGAGAGATGAAGACGGTTTACCAGCTGTTGAAATCCTTACCGAGGTAAATCGGTCGGCGCCATACGAGTTTCATCCACGCGGCAGCGCGTCCCGAATTTCCATTGCCGACCGCGACATTTCATCCAGTGGGGTCAGCGTTGAGCCCGTGTGAATTACCTTTGAGAATTCGCGGCCACGAATTCGCGGCCACATCTGCGATGCGAGCGAAGATCCATCAGTCGTCGCGGCCCACGGTGACCAAACACATGTCATCAATCGCTTTCTCGGTTCCCATGTGCTGTGCCACCGCATCGCGAATCACTTTATTGACCGCCTCCGGCGTTTTGGATTGGCTGATTTTAATCTCCCTGATGATCGCGTCGGTCGTGAATTGCTTCCCCTGGGCATTCATAGCTTCGTTGATGCCGTCGGTGTACAGCACAATCAAATCGCCAGGATTAAGTTCAATCATTGTCGACTTATATTCGTAACCCGCCATGATGCCCACCGGCAGGCCCGAATGTTCTAAGCTCAATTCAAGCAGCGAGCCGTCATCAGCCCGCCGTATGATCGGCGGCATGTGGCCGGCGTTGACGATTTCGACGGTGTTCTCTTTGGTGTTCAGCAAGCATAAAGCGAGCGTAACGAAACGATCTAATTTCAAATCTGTCAGTTTATCATTGAGCTTACTGATGGCCTGAGCGGCGGACTTTGTGGTTGCCAACGCGAATCTTGATTCGGCGGAAACTTTCGCCATCAGCATGGCCGCAGCGATGCCGTGCCCCACAACATCCGCCATGATGATGGCAATGTGATCACCATCCAATTCGATGTAGTCAAAATAATCGCCACCGACCTGCTGCATCGCCCGATAGTGGGACGCGAAACTATAATGATCGACCTGCGGCGGTCGCTGCGGAAGAAAACGTAACTGAAGCTCATGCGCCAACTTCAAGTCGCTTTTCATTTCACGCGCCCGACGCGATTCTTCAACCAAGTCAGATTTTTGAATCGCCAACGAACCTTGTAATGCGATCGTCGCCAGCGTCTCCAAATCACTCTCTTTAAACGCAATCGCCGACCGAATCGTATCCAACTGAATCACGCCGATCGACTCGTTCTTATTGTTGACCAACGGGGCGCACATAATCGAACGGATGCGAAAATCGACCACGCTTTGACTGTGATCAAAACGGTCATCTTGCGAAGCATCGCTGCTGACCACGGGGCATTGAGTTTCCATTACGCTATTGACGATCGTGCGACTGACACGAATATTTTCGTCGTCTTGGGCGCGGCGAGTCTTAAAAGCCAATGGCCTCAGAGCTCCGTCGGGCATTTTCAAGATGATGAATCCACGATCGGCCTCGGTGAACAGCTCGAACAAAATATCCAAAATCTTGCTCAAGATCTCGTCGCGTTCAAGCGATTCGCTGAGCGTCCGCGCGACTTTCATCAGCGTCTGCAGTTTGTCGTTGGTACTGACGTGAGTACCTTTGTCTAAATAGTGCACGGACGCCTCGATCTGCGAATCGATGTTCGCTCCCGCATCGTCATGCAAAGTAAACGAGGGCAGGTCTACCGATTGCCGGTCGCGCTCTTTGGTCGCCGGTGCGGTTGGATTGTCTGCCAATTCGTGCGATTGAAACACAAAGGAAACATCGCAAATTTTGATCTCCGCACCGTCAAACAAACGAGCGGACTCGCTAACCTTTTGCTCGTTGAGAAACGTTCCGTTGCGGCTGGACAGATCGTCCAAAAAATATGCGTTGTCCCTGAAGGAGATCGCGGCGTGTTTGCGACTGACGGCTCCTTCTTCAATCTGGACCTCGCACTCCGGATGACGACCGATCGTAATTCGACGTTCGTCCAATTCGATGCGCGGTCGCACGACGGAGCGGTCGGAGGATTTCAATATTGCCATCGGTCGAATCTCGGAACAGTAACTTGGAACCATCAATTGTAGATGAAACTAACGCCCCCACATGCCGATAATAACGGTCGGTGACAATAACGGCGGACGTAGATCGTAACGGGCAGTTTTCAGCGGTCTCAACCCCGGTCAATCTTTAAGCAACCCAAATAGACCAATTGATCGGTTGGGGCGAAATGCTCAGTCTCAAAGAATCCTATATTGGACTTTCGGGTTGCAGCAGGCTGATATCTCCCCTCAAAACTGAAATTTCTCGAGACTTCTAACATTAAGACAGCTCGGCCCGACACTCGGCCATGTAACTTAGGTTACAAACCCAGCCCTCTAATGGCGGTAACGGCATAACGATCTGCACACCGCCAATTTCAACGTTTTTTACATTACAATTTTAGTATGCAAAAACATATCTGCTTGCTGGTGACCTTGGTCCTGTTTTTGACGGCCGTTTCGCAGGTCTATTCTCAATCTCCAGCCGATGGCATTGCCGCGGATACTAAATCTGAGCTTGGCGGGCTCTTGAGGACCTACTGTTATCAGTGCCACGGCGATGGTGAAAACAACGGCGACGTCAGCCTGGATACGCTTGCGACCGAAGGGCCCGAAGTCAGCGCCGAATCTTGGGTGTCAGTGCGTGACGTCATTAATTCCGGTGACATGCCGCCCGAGGATGAACTGCAAATCACAGACGTACATCGTGAGAGCATCGTCACGGCACTCAACGAAATCATCGAGGCCGCGGCTGAAGCTCAAATCTCTGAGCAGCCCGTTTTAAGGAAACTGACGCGCGCTCAATACACCAATTCGCTTAAGAATTTACTGGGCATGGACGTTAACTTTGGCGCTGTGCTTCCCGAGGACGGTAAATCAGAGATGGGGTTCTCTAACAACGCCGAAGTCCTGCAGATCACGTCGCTTCACTTCGACTATTACGAAAAGGTGGCTCGGTCGGCGTTAAACAAAGCCATCGCGACCGGCCCAAAGCCGGAGACCTATCGGTTTCGAATCAATTTCGGTGACGGCATAGACGCAGATGCTTCGATTCGCTCGGGAAAGGAAATTGGCGGATACCAGTCGGTGAAGGTTAGCTCCGACGATTTCACGGTCCAATTGCTGGACGCTGACGGCAACCGCCGCGCCGGCGGTGATGCCGCAGAAGAGACGAGGCTGAGGGATTTTGAAAACAATATTGCCATCGGCATGCGCGGCTCAGCGACCGATCGCTTTAAGATCGTCGAGGACGGAATGCTGATGTTTTCGGCCGTTCCCCATCGCGAAAGAGCGCCAAAATCTTGGCAGGGCCCTTCCCCCAACCTCAAGGTCTTGGTTCAAAACGATTTCCCCCGCAGTGGTGATTTTAGAATGAAAGTTCTAGCGGCCAAAAGTGAATCATGGTCCTCTGATGATCGTAGAGACCGTTTAATCTCCTTGCGTCAGCCCATTGCGGCGAAACCGACCGATGCAGCGATCCGACTGTTGGCAAAAAAATGCAGGAAGCCAACCAATCTGCAACTTCGAAACGATCGGTGGCTGGTGCCGGAGAATATCGCGGGTGATTGCACCGCCAAATTTTCGTTCCGCGTGCCCTCAGATGGAATCTATCAGATCGACTTTGATCATCCGTACGTGGAGGCTGACATGATGCCGTCCTTTACGCTTCGAATCGATTCAAAACTGAAGGTAGAAGAGCGGCTTCAGTTGCCGGTCAGTCAAAAAGACGAACAGAGTATTACAACGCCCGTCACGATGGCTCGTCTAAAAAAAGGAAGGCATCGTCTGGAGATCGGCGGACGGTTCTTTACTGGATTTAGAGAAGTCCGAATCACCCCCCTAGATGAAAACTCCACCACCGCGCGAAAACTGCGAGGCGAATCTAAAAAGAATCAGGGAAAGTTCGCCGACAAGATCCCCTCCCTTGCTGCCTTCGCCGGCACTCGTACCGATGACGGGATGGATTACCGCTCCTTTGGCACCACCGAGCGGGTTGACGCCGAAGGTGAACAGCCTCAGTCGTTGGAATTTATCGGGCGACTTGAAAATTTACCGCTGCCAGTATTTGAAGCCGACACGCGCGAGTCGCTTTCGAACATTTCCATTTTTGGGATCTGGAATAACTACTTGGTGAAGAACAAGGATGACTCAGGGCCGCCAGTTTTAGTCAAATCAATCGAGATTGAATTGCCTTGGAATCCTGTTTGGCCGCCCGAAAGCCACAATCGCATCTTTCCCAGCAAGGGATCCCCCAAACCGGCCGACCAAGAGGCTTACACACGGAAAATCCTCAAGCAATTTATCACCAGAGCGTTCCGCAGGCCGGTACAGCGGAGAGAGCTGAATCGTTATTTTGAATTCTGGAAGTCGATACGTGGCGAGTTTGATGTTTACGAAGACGGCGTGAAGGAAGTGCTGGTCGCAGTGCTTTGCTCGCCAAACTTTCTTTACATGATCGAACCCGAAGCCATCGCCCAACAGAATGAAACAGCCCCCACAGACGCACCGGCAAAGCAACAGGATCAATTTTTGCTGGCCTCCAAACTGGCATACTTTTTGTGGAACTCGCCACCGGATCAAACGCTGCTGAAACTGGCTCGCGCCGGAAAGCTACAAGATCAACTTTCCGCTCAAACCGATCGTATGATCGAAGACCCAAAGGTCTGGCGGATGATCCGCGCCTTCGGTGGTGAATGGCTGAGAATGGATCGACATGAAACCATGCAGGTCGACACGTCTGAGTATTCCGATTTCACTCGTTTTGTAAAATCGGACATGACCGAAGAGACTTGGCAATTCTTACATCGCGTTTTGTACAACGATCTCCCAATCAGCAACCTTATTGATTCCCAGTTCGCGATGCTCAATCAGAACCTGGCAGAGTTCTACGGAATCCAAGACGTCCAAGGGAATGAATTTCGCCCTGTAAAACTGAACAAAGACCATCACCGCGGCGGGCTGTTACTGCATGGAGCATTTCTCTCGGGGCATTCCGATGGCGAACAGGCGCACCCAATCAAACGCGCTGTCTGGTTAAAGGAAAAGATCCTGGGCGATCCTCCACCGCCGGCACCTCCCAACGTCCCCGATTTAGATCCTGAAACGCCCGGATTCGAAAAACTGACGTTGAAAGAACAACTTGAACTGCATCGAAACAAACCCTCGTGCATCAGCTGTCACAAGAAAATCGACCCCTATGGCGTGGTGTTCCAGAACTTTGACGCGGTCGGACGGTATCAAAACAGTTCCAAAGGCAAGCCAATTGACGCGACATCCACGCTTCCTGATGGGACAAAAATTAACGGTGTTGCCGAAATGAAACGATACATACTCAAGGAGCGGTCTCAAGAATTCTGCCGATCGTTAGTTGAGCATTTGATGGCCTATGGTTTGGGCCGCGATCTAAAATATTCCGATGAAGCCGAAATCGAAGCGATCGTTCGGCGCGTTGAACAAAATGGCAACAGTTTCCGCAGCGTCTTTCGCGCGGTCGTGCTTAGCCCATCCTTTTCAAATAAACTGCCATCCCCTCAAGAATGAGTTGCAACCATGAATAAGAAAGCTTGGCATTTTGATCGTCGTAGTTTCCTGCGTGGATTAGGCGTCACCTGTGCGTTGCCGTTTTTGGAGTGCATGTTGCCCTCGACCGCTTCGGCGCGGACGCCACAACAGGCTCCTAAGCGGATGTGCTTTTTATATTTCCCCAACGGCGTCGGACTTCCGCCCCAAGACAGTGAATACCATGAAAAGTGGAATTGGTTCCCGCTGGAAACAGGCGAAGACTATCGGCTGACCGATTCGCTAAAACCGCTGACTCCCCACCGCGACAACATTTCAATCCTCGGCGGACTCAGCCACCCCAACAGTCGCAGCGTGCTGGGGCACCTGGCCGGTGACACCTGGCTGACCGGCGGCGATGTGCGTGGCAACAAATACCTCAACAGCATCTCCGCCGATCAGCTGGCCGCCGGCAGAATCGGCAGAGACACGCGTTTCCCCTCACTGACGTTGTCGACCGATGGCGGTATCGGATACAAATCGCGCGTGTCAACGTTGTCCTTCAATAGCAATGGCAAACCGATGCCGTCGGAGCATCGGCAGCGTGAGATTTTCGAAAGATACTTTTCCCCCAACGGCCAATCGACAACCGCCGCCCGCAAACGCAGCCTGGCCTCCAAACGCAAAATTGTGGATCTTGTGCTGGCCGACAGCAAACGAATGAAGCGCTTGATTGGCAAAAAAGACAATCACAAAATTGACGAATATCTCGCGGCACTCAACAGCGTTGAAGAACAGGTGGTTCGCAATGAGACTTGGCTAGATATTCCGCTGAAGGATTTCGAATCGGACAATTTAAATCTCAATGTGGATGCGATGATCGATCCTCAGGCCTACGTTAGGGCGACGCTTGATTTGATGGTGTTGGCATTTCAAACCGACATGACACGCGTCATCACGTACATGCTGGCCCGTGAGGACGGCATGGGATTCGGCGAAAACTTTCCCAAGTTAGCCTTGGGCATCAACAAGGGCCACCATCGCATTTCCCATGATAAAGCCGAAGGTCATTGGCAACAGTGGGGCAGTTACGATGCGTGGCTGACCAGCCAATACGCGTACTTTCTCCAGCGTCTAAAAGACACGCACGACGAACATGGATCTCTCTTGGACAGCACGGTGGTGCTGTACGGGAGCGCCTGCAGTTCGACTCATAATGCTCGTAACTATCCGCTGGTTCTGGCCGGCGGTTCGAAACTGGGCGTCAATCACGGCAGCTACACCGTGTTCGACGAAAAAGAAACGCCAATGTCTAACCTATTGGTCAGTATGTTAAACACGGTCGGCGCACCGACAGAATCCTTCGCCGATAGCACGGGCAAACTGCCCGGCATCTTTTCTTAGCGGGTCTTCCTGAGGTTGTCGCAAAACGGCGCACGAAAAAAGGCTGGAGCAAGCTCCAGCCTTTTCTTCATTAGACGATTCAGGTCTATGTTCCGGTGTGGCACCGGCATGTTTCAATTTTCATCTTCGATTTGACGTTGGCCAACAAGCAACAGCGATAACCAATGGCCAACCAATCCCTACCCAATCGCATCAAACAGACGCGACATGGCAACGTCCATCTTCGCTGTGGTTTCGTATTGTCCGCTGGCAATTTGAGCCTTAATTTCGGCGACTCGGTCAGCACGCACATCGCCGTTTGACTGGCCGATCATTTGTGCTTCTGCAGAAATGTCCAATTGGTCAACGGGAATTGACGCTCCTGATTGTGCTCCAGCGGATGTGTTCTGCGTTTGCAGGTTAACCGACGAAGTCGTTTGAATGTTGGATGTGGGTCTAATTTGCATCGTGTTCTCCCCGTTACGGGTTTGTGGATTGAACTTGTTTCAACACACCAACCATTGATTATTTTAGCACAATTGTAAGACAGCCCAACGATGATTCGTTCGGCCTGGTCTGTTGCAATTCCGTGTCCATTTGTGCCATCCGTAACAGGCGTTTGACGCTGCAAGCTACTGAATGAATCGACACGTGCCGGAAAATGGTTTGTAGTTTCTTTTGGTTGTCTCGTTATGACGCTCGACCGATGTCGACCATCTGTTTGGGCTGTATTGTTGATCAATTGGAACCAATTTAATTGGAATCCATTTGACCTGGTTGCTGGTACGTGCCTCGCAAACCAATGGTTCGCAATATCTTGTGGGTTTTTCTGAATGATCCGCCCTGCGGCCAGTAACTTCGGGAGTATATACAGATCACCATGACCGCCGCAATGCCGATTGCAGCTTGAAAATATTGAGATTGCTGACGAACCAATGGAGGGTTAGCTTCGTTGTAAGGATTGCAGGCATGATGTCGGCTTGACGCATCAAGGATTGATGACTCGCTCGTTTCGCTATAGAGAAATGGACTTTGTTATGAATCCCTCAAAGGTTCTCCCGCAGCCGAAGCTCGAATTAACGCTGACTCGTTTTGAGTCGCCCATGGAAATTGATATGGAACGGTTCTTTGAATTCAGTTTCGATCTGGCCGAAGACATTCTCGACATGGAAACCCGTTTCGGTGCCAAACGCAATCGTCGCAGCGATCGCATCACGCCGCGCCGCCGATAATCACAACGATAGTGCGACTGGCGTGTTTCAACAGGCATGTCTCAAAAGGCGGCCATAAAAAAAGGCTCGCCGAATGACGAGCCCTATTGGTTTCAAGTTGTCTTGGTTGACCTTGTTGACCTGGTCAACTTAAGCCTTGCGTCCAAATTCAACGCGTCGCTTGCCCAATTGCTGCTGCAATCGCTGAACGATGCTGCTGTGCATCTGGCTGACGCGACTTTCGCTAAGGTCGAGCGTGGTGCCGATCTCTTTCATCGTCAATTCTTCATAGTAATAAAGAATGATGATCAGACGTTCGTTGCGATTAAGCCCTTTGGTAACCAGTCGCATCAGATCGTTTTTCTGAATGCGGCGCGTTGGGTCTTCGCCTTTTTTGTCTTCGAGAATGTCAATTTCGCGGACGTCTTTATAACTGTCCGTTTCGTACCACTTCTTATTTAGGCTGATCAACCCGACCGCGTTGGCGTCGGACATCATTTTCTCAGTCTCTTTAACCGTGAGTTCTAAGACTTCAGAAAGTTCGACAACGGTAGGAGCACGGCCTAGCTTTGTCTCCAGTTTCTTCGTCGCGTTAGCGATCTTGCTCGCTTTGGAACGCACCAAACGAGGCACCCAGTCCATCGTCCGAAGCTCGTCCAACATCGCTCCGCGGATACGCGGCACGCAGTAAGTTTCGAACTTTACTCCGCGTTCCATATCAAAAGCGTCGATCGCGTCCATCAGACCAAAAACGCCCGCGGAAATAAGATCGTCTAATTCAACGCCATCAGGAAGGCGTTGCCATATTCTCTCGCCGTTGTACTTGACCAGCGGAAAATACCGCTCCATCAATCGATTGCGAAGTTGTTTGTCAGAGCAATCTGGTTTGTATTGCTTCCAGACTTCCAGAATTTCTTCTTGTGATGCAGCAGTCGTCGCCATTCAATCCTCCGTGATTGGTGCGATACCAACATCGAGTGCTTACGCCTTCGATATCTTAAATTGTCAATCGACGACCCGATTTGGGCGTCGCTACGATTTGTCAGTTTTGGTTTGGAAAGTAAAAACGGTCGGGCTTCAAACAGTGCCTGAAGAAAACGTCCGTATCAGTTTTCCAATTTCTCTTTTTCTGTTTCCAAAATGCTTCTTCATCTGGCCGTTAAAAGCCAAACGTCTTTCGCATGTGAGGTAGATATCAAAAAACGTTAGCTCGCGTCAATGAACAAATTACAAAGTTGAAGTAATTTTTAAAATGGTTTACGCGGCAGCGTTAAATGGTATTTCGGAAGCAATAAAGCGTCCTCAATTCAGTGTCGGCTGATCGACCTCCAACTATTTAGCCGAAGTTCGGATTATTTAAACAAGGTCAAATCAAACGGCAAATGAAGAAATTGTGTCGCCAGCAGTATCGCCGGTTCCCACCGGCCAACGCTCACCTTTTACCGCCCCGTAGGAACATGGCCAAAGTGCCAAAGTGAACCGGCTCTACGCCGCCATCGCTTCATGCTGAGCAATTTGTTCGGGTGTGATTTCGCCGACGATTTCGATTTTTGCATTCATGATTTCCTTGCTGCCTAAGACAAAGACTTCGTGACGCCGTTCCGCCAGAATTTTTGCAATCACCGGGCGAATCTCTTGATCTACAATCACAATCGGAGACATTCCACTGGCAGACATGCGGTTGGCGACATCCACGATCGCATCACCAATGGACTGAACCACTTGCTTCGACAGCCCCAATCGTAGCTCCGCCCGCTCTCGATCCCACGCACAGGCGACGCGGTCTTGGAGATCACTGGCAAGGGTGAAAGCATAAATCGTTTCTCGGTCCGGCCCAGCCAACCCCGCGGAAATATGTCGTCCCAACCGAACCCTGACGTGCTCTGTCAGTTCCCAACGGTTTTGCGTGACACCGCAATGATCGCCTAAGGTTTCCAGAATCAAACTCAATGGCCTGATTGATATTCCTTGGGCGACTAAGGTCTTGAGCACCTGTTGTACTTGAGCCAATGACATGCCGCCGGGAATCAATTCGTTCACAACCGACGGTGAGTGTTTGGCAACTTCGTCGATCAGCAGGCGCGTTGCGTCGCGCGTCAGAATCTGAGAGGCGTTCTCAAGCGCCAGTTGTTTCAATTGATTGGCTAACACATCCGTCGCCGAGTGCACGTCGTATCCGCTGTGTTGGGCCGAAAGCATGTTCTCGGGCGCGATCCAATATGCCGGCTGGGGCATCGCAAGATCCGCCGCCATCCCGACGATCATGTTCGATTCCAGTGGCCCCGTGGCGTGCCCGCTGTCGGTTGCCAGTGCGGCCGCGGGGTTGAGTTCGCCGGATTCGATAACGTTACCCTGCAAACGTACTTGGTAACGTGTGCGGGTCAGCGCGAGGTTGTCTCGAATACGAATCTTGGGCAACACCATTCCCATCTCTTCAGCCAATTCTTTACGTACCGTCGCGATCGAGGCCAACAAAGATCCGCCCTGACGCGTATCAGCCAGCCGTATCAGGTCCAATCCTAATTCGATCTCCAAAATGTCATTACTGAGCAGTTTATCCAATCCGACATCGGGCACCGGTGGCTGAGTCGCAGTCGCCTGAGCCGAACCATCATGCGCCGCACCGCCGGTGGCTGAAGAATTTTTAGATTGATCTGCCGAAGCAAAATGCGCAAGCGCGAGGAATCCGCACGCCAACGTGATCAAAGGAATCGCAGGCAAATCAATCATCACCATCACGCCTAAAAAGATTGCAGTCATCACTAATACGATGGGCGTGGAAAAGAATTGTTCCAGAGACTCCGTGGGGAGATTTGTCTTCGAATGGCTGCGAGTCACCAGCAGACCTGCCGCCAGAGAAATCAACAGGGCGGGCAATTGGCTGACCAATCCATCACCGATTGTCAGTTTCGTGAACGTGCTGGCTGCTTCGGTCAACGACATATTGTGCGACATCCCCACGGCTAAACCGACGCCGATGTTAATCAGCGTGATCATCACGCCCGCGACCGCATCTCCCCGCACAAACTTACTCGCCCCGTCCATTGCCCCGTAAAAATCAGCGTGATCAGCGACGTCTTGGCGAAGTTGCTTCGCTTGTTTAGCGTCAATCGAACCGGCGTTCAGTTCGGCGTCGATCGCCATCTGCCTGCCCGGCAGTCCATCCAGCGCGAACCGCGCCGTGACCTCGCTGATCCGGGAAGCACCTTTGGTAATCACCACGAATTGAATCACGACCATGATGGAAAAGATTACCAGTCCAACTGCCAAGCTATCCCCGGTCACGAAATTCGCAAAACTCTCGATCACTCCGCCGGCCGCCATCTCGCGGTCTGTTGCACCCTTGGTCAAGATCAAACGCGTTGTCGCCACGTTCAACGCCAATCGCCCCAACGTCGTCGCCAACAGAATCGACGGAAACAGGCTCAGCTCCAACGGCGATTTCACATAAACAACACTCAACAAAATGATCACTGCCAGCGATAGGTTCGCCGCCAGCAGCATATCCATCAACACCGTCGGCAGCGGCAGAAAAATGATTAGCAGGCAGGCGATAATACCCAGCGGCAGTAGATAGTCTGGCCAACGCTTGTCGCGAATCATCCGTTTTTCCAAAAATGTAAGGTTGTCGATGGTGGGCAAGTGGAGCCGGACTTTAGGGAAAAGCATTTTTTTTTGCCAGATCGTGTTTTGCCGTGATTCTAAAAGTGCTGTCATAGGGGTGCGCTACGACCTATTCGATCTTTGAACGACACGAACTTGTCACTAGACTTCCGCTGCGGCCGAGATGTCGTGTAGCACGTATTTTCAATCCGTTTGAATTCAATCCGTTTGAATCGGAACGTTTGATGAACCATTCAAAAAACAAAAACGGATTGAAAATCCGTGCTACGCCCAGTATGCACGCCCCCAAAGATAAAGAACCGATCCCTCATTGATCGCGTAGGAGTTTTAAATGAAGTTCGCAAAACTTAAATTAGTCGGATTCGTATTCAGTGTGAATGCGCTGGCAACTGCAACCGCCGTCCGCGCCGACGAAGCTGTCCAAGCCGCCGCCGACGCATCAACGGCGGCCGCGACCAACTTCATCCAGCTTTGCAAAACCGCCATCTCCGGAGGAGCTGGTAGCGAAGTGGCACTCAGAAAACTGATGGGCGACTACTTTGCCAAAGCCTTCTTGGCCTTGGCCGTCGCTTGGATCAGCTACATCATTGCGTCGGCAATCGGCCGGTCCATTGGCGGTTTAGTCGCGAAGAAAGTTGACCTGACGTTGGGAAAATTCCTGACCAAAGCGATTCGTAATTTGATCATGATCGTCGTGGCAATGGGCGTCATGTCCTATTTTGGCGTTGATGTGACTGGATTAGCGGCCGTTTTCGCCGCGATCAGTTTCGCGATCGGCATGGCTCTGCAGGGAACGTTGGGCAACTTCGCCAGCGGTGTGATGCTGCTGCTGTTTCGCCCCTTTAAGGTCGACGACTATATCGTTCTATCAGACACCGAAGGCACCGTCGAAGAAATCGACCTGTTCACCACACGAATCAACACGCTGGACAATCGTCACGTGATCGTCCCCAACGGCGAAATCTTCGGCAGCAAACTGGAAAACTACACACGGAACAAACTACGCCGCGTCGACGTAAACGTAGGCGCCGCCTACTCAGCCGACCTTGGACAGACTCGTGAGGCGCTCGAACGGGCGGTTATGTCGATACCCAAAGGTGAAATTTCCCCGCCACCCCAAGTCTATTTATTGGAGCTGGGCGCGTCGTCGGTGGATTGGCAGTTGCGCGTTTGGTGCGCCGCAGAAAACTATTGGGCGGTGCGTGAGGAATTAACCGCGGCCGCAAAACAACAATTGGATCTGGCCAATATCGGAATTCCGTACCCACAGATGGACATCCACGTGATCGAACAGATCAAAGCCGTCAATCGAGCGGCTTAAGACGCCCAATCACGGCGTCGTGGAGCCTTGTTAAAGCTCCTCACACGCCGGGATCCTTAACGATCCACCCCATGTTCAGACTCCACATTCCACTACCGGCAAACCATTCCGTTGTTCCCCAAACTCATCACGCGTTACGTTACCTGGGAACTGATGAAGGTGTTCGTCATCTCATCAGCTGGGTTCGTGCTGTTGATGCTGCTGATTGGATTGGCCGACGAGGCACGTGATAAGAACATCGGCCCAGATATCGTGATCCAACTGATCCCCTATCTAATCCCCAAAGCACTAATGTTCGCGATGCCAGCCACGTGCTTGTTCAGCGTCTGCGTCGTGTTTGGCCGGATGGCCGCCGAAAATGAATTGACGGCGATCGCGGCGATGGGGCTGCCAAAATCGGTGGTCGTCATGCCGGCGATTATCCTTGCATTCGCGCTGAGCCTATTTGCGGTGTGGTTGAACGACATCTCATTTGCGTGGAGCTATTGGGGCGTCGAGCGTGTCGTGATGGCCAGTAGCGACAAGATCATCTACGGCGTGTTGGAACAGGAAGGCAGTTTCAAAACGAAGGATTTTTCCATTGAGGTCGCCGGCGTCAATGACCGAGAACTCATCCAACCGATGCTGACGTTTAATTCGTCAAGCAATCAAGGTATCCGCGCGATCGCCGCCAGCGCCACGATGGAATCCAAACCGCAACGGCACTCGGTGTTGTTCACGATGCACAACGGATTTGTCGACGCCGAAGGGCAGGCTTCCTATCGTTTCGACGACTACGAACAACATGAGATCGCTTTGAAGTCGCCCGAACAAATTTCGAAAGCCTTCGATGATCCTGGGCATCTCTACCTTAACCAAATCGGCGATGCCGTGAAGAAGCAAGCCGAAGGAATCGACCAGATGACTCAGGACGATGCCGTCAGTGCCGCGACGCAGTGGATCTGCGGAGACCTGGTCGGGTTGACCGGTGCCACCTGGCAAAACCGCACGCTGGAACTGAATGACGCCGTTTACCGCCACCATCGCTTGCACGTTGTGCCGCATCGGCGTTGGGCGAACGGTTTCAGTTGCCTGGCATTCGCGGTGATTGGTATTCCGGTGGCGATGAAGTTGAAGGCGGGGAACTTTGCCACCACGTTCGGCGTCTGTTTCCTGCCCATTCTCTTTATCTACTACCCGCTGTTTATGGTCGGGCTCAACGGAGCCAAACAGATGACGCTGCCGGCGTACGGCGCTTGGCTGGGGAATGTCGCCTGCCTGTTGATCGGCGGTTATTTGTTGATCGGTGAATTGCGGAAATAACGCCGGCATGGATCCTCCTTAAAGCCGCTGAAGATCCTGAAGACCTTTTTCCCCGCAGGATCTTTTAAAAAGATCCACTACCCCAAAAGTCGAAACCTTCGTTGCGTTTGCCATCGTTGCGTTTGTTAATGAGGCAGGCCGACAGACCAGCGTTACGCCAGCTTTCCAGCGTTGGTCGATGTTCTAAGTATCTCCACCGTATCCACCGCCGATTGGCGCACTGCGTCTTGCCAAGACTTGGATGCTTCGGATTGATATTCTTCCTTCTCGTAGGCAAAGATCACACCGCGGCTGCTGTTGATCACCGCGCCGGTGCCATTTTCGTCAAACGCTGCCGCCACATCGGATGCTGAACCGCCCTGAGCCCCGAATCCAGGCACCAGCAGAATTGAGTTCTTCATTTTTGCTCGCAGATGCACCAATTGCTGGGGATAGGTCGCTCCGACAACCGCACCCGCGTTGCCGTACCCCGATTCGCCGATCGACGCTTCGCACAAACGCTGAATTTCATCGGCGACCAGATCGGTGATTGTGTCATTTCCCCCGTCGGTTGTTTTCGATTGCAGGGCATCGCTGCCGGAATTGGAGGTCTTACACAAAACGAAAACGCCGGCACCTGTTTCTTGGCCCCGTTCGAAAAACGGGGCTAACGTGTCAAAGCCCATGTAGGGATTGATCGTTAACGCATCGCAGCCCCAAGCGGATTCGGGCTTCGCCCCCAAATACCCCGCCGCATACGCCTTGGCAGTCGCACCGATGTCATTACGTTTAGCGTCCATAATCACCATCAGTCCGGCAGCTGCCGCGTGGTCGCAAACATTCGCGAGCGCGACCATGCCATGCGGCCCAAGTCGTTCGAAAAAAGCGGCCTGTGGTTTCACCGCCGGCACCAAATCAGCAACGGCGTCAATGATCTCCATGCCAAATTTTTGAAAGGCTGTGGCGGTCGCGGCCAAGTCACCGAGATCCGTTTGAAGGCTTGGCGGCAATTGATTGGCGCGCGGGTCAATGCCCACGACCAGTGGTGAACGTTTGGCTTTGATGGCTTGTGTCAGTCGGTCGCCGAAGTGCAGTGGAGAAAAAGGCAATGAATCGCTTTCGAAAAATTTGTTTTCGATAAGGATATCATTGGGGCTGCAAGGCTGCCAAGTAGTGGAGTGTTGTTTAACCGCCTCGTTGCATCTCTCTTTGTCCCTAATGCTCCGATCAATAGCCGGGCAGGATCTTTAACAAGATCCACTACGACAAATTGGACAAATTGGGGCAGGATCTTTAACAAGATCCACTACGACAAATTGGGGCCAACGATTTTACGACAGCGAATCGTCCGCGCTGGGATCCCACTGAGACGTGTAGGTTTGTGTCGCGGCGCTCAGTTTGTCATCGTCGGTTGACGAAGCGGAAGCGCAGATGTTCCTCAACATGCCTGCAAAAACAAACTGATGCAACGGATAGAGCGCATACCAGTACACCAATCCAAACAAACCCACCGGATCAAATATTGCCGTTTGGCGAACGACAGCCCCCGTCTCCGTCGGCAGCACCTCGAACTCCAACCAAGCTCTGCCAGGCACTTTCATCTCCGCCCTTAATCGCAAAACCCGCCCCGGCTGAAACTTTTGGACTCGCCAAAAATCCACAGCATCACCAATCTTCAATTGATCGTCTTCTCGACGGCCACGACGCACTCCGACCCCGCCAACCAACAGATCCAAGAACCCCCGAATTCGCCACAACCAGTTGCCGTAGTACCACCCGGTATCACCGCCGATGCGGCGGATAGGAGCGAACGCCTCTTCGGGCGAGGCTTCGACTCTCTGCGTTCGGGAATCGACCAAACGAGAACCAAATCGAACACCGCCCCAAGATTTAGGTTTGCCGGCCGACGAAACCGAATCCGACCAACGCGTCACCGCAAATTCTTCGTCCTCGTTGACCAACGCCCGCGCGATCGCCATCTCCGCCGACCGAGGCTCGACCGTGAAATACTTGTCCGCCACATTGCTGGAGACCAGCGTCGGGTTGCGCAGACTTTCGACCAACTTTCGCCCCACCCGCGCGTACAGCGGCGTCACCAACCCAAGCCATAAACTTGACAGATAGGGCGTCAGCAGGGGCACCGGAATCATCCAGCGGCGCAGCCCTCGTAGCTTCGCGTACAGTTGCATGATCTCGCCATAGGACATCTGATCGGGTCCACCAATTTCAAAAATGACCGTCTTGCGGATTGGAAGCGTTAACGCTTGGAACAGATAATCCAAAACGTCTTCGATCGAAATCGGCTGAGCCATCACGCGCACCCACTTTGGACAAATCATCACCGGCAAGCGTTCGACCAGTGCTCGGATCATCTCAAAGGAGAGACTCCCTGAACCGATGATGATCGAAGCGCGAAACTCGATAACCGCCGCCGAAGATGTTCTCAAAATGTTGCCGATCTCCTGCCGGCTGCGCAGATGTTTTGAAAGTTTGTGATCAGGGTTGCCCAATCCACCAAGGTAGACGATTCGCTTCACGCCCTGTTGGGTACAAGCCTCCGCAAAGTACTCCGCCGCTCTGCGATCGGCCATTTCGAAATCCTCGCACGACCCCATCGAGTGAACGAGATAATAGGCAGTGTGGATTCCTTTGAGCGCCTCGTTGAGCGATTCCAGATCGAACGCGTCGCCGTAAACAACCTCGGTATCAGCCTCCAAACTTCCAATCAGGTTGTCCGGATTGCGGGTCATGCAGCGAACAGAGTGCGGCGATGCTTCCAGCAGTGGCAGCAACCGGCCACCAACGTAACCGGTGGCTCCCGTTAGCAGAATCTTGACATTGCTTAAATCTTCCTCAACCATCTCCGATATCCCGCACCCTAATAAGGAAATTAACTTAATCCGCACCTATTACCGATTCTATATCGAGGCAGGAAAACCGCCCATCCAACGGCGGATTTGCAGCAACCCAGTGCTTAATTGTTGCACAGGCAACCGCAATTTGTAGGCGGCGTCCCAGTAAGCCATGATTTTGGCGGAATAAATGCCATTGTAGCGGCGCGGGGTTTGCTTGCTAATACTGGCAGCGGATCTTCTTAAAAGATCCTGCGGGCGAACGAATGTATGGGATCTTCCAACGAAGATTCGCGATACAATCCGCCTCGCCACGGCCCCCCCAAACCACCAATTTCCGAGACTCGGATGAACTTATCAAATTACCAATTGCCCGCGTGCTTCGACGAGATGTTCGATTCAGATTGCAAGCCGCGCGACTACTGCCAAGCGATCTATGACAAGCTCTCTTCGTTGCAAGGCAGCGACCTGCAGGCCAATCAGCAGGCCGCCGAGGCGCTGTTGTATAACTTGGGCATCACGTTCACCGTTTACGGTCATGCCAAGGGCACCGAAAAGATCTGGCCGTTCGACTTGGTTCCAAGAATCATCGCCGGCGATCAATGGGCAACCATCGAAGCGGGCCTGAAGCAACGCGTCACCGCCCTTAATCACTTTATCGGCGATCTGTACAACGAGGCACACATCGTCAAAGACGGCATCGTTGACGAAGCCCTCATCAAATCATCCGGGCCCTATCGCGAACAGATGGAGGGCTTCCGTCCTCCGCGCAACGTTTGGTGCCACATCTCGGGCGTTGATCTGATTCGTGACGCCAACGGAGAATTTCTGGTGCTGGAGGACAACGTCCGCTGCCCCTCGGGCGTCTCGTACGTTCTGGAAAATCGTGAGATCATGAAACGCACGTTTCCGGATGTCTTTGAGGGAATGAGCGTCGCACCGGTCAGTGACTACACCGATAAGCTGCTGGACACGCTGATCAGTTGTGCGCCGGTAACTGCCGAAAACCCGACGACCGTTCTATTGACCCCAGGCATCTACAATTCCGCTTACTTCGAACACACGTTCTTGGCCCGCAAGATGGGTATCGAACTGGTCCAAGGCAGCGATCTGGTCGTGATCGACGAACATGTCTACATGGCGACGACACGCGGGCTGAAACAGGTCGACGTGATCTATCGACGGGTGGATGATGATTTCCTGGACCCCAAATACTTCAACAAGGATTCCGTGCTGGGCGTCAAAGGCCTGTTCGATGTTTACCTGGCCGGCAATGTGACCTTGGCCAACGCACCAGGGACCGGCGTCGCAGATGACAAAGCGGTTTACGCTTATATGCCGCAAATCATTCAGTACTACCTCAAAGAGGATCCCATCATCAACAACGTCCCGACGTTTTTATGCGCGGATTCCAAACAGTGTGATCACGTGTTGGCCAACATCGGCGATTTAGTCGTCAAACCGGTCAACGAGTCCGGCGGCAAAGGTATCGTGATGGGACCGCAAAGCTCCAAAGCAGAACTTGCAGAAGCAGCCGATCTGATTAAAGTCAATCCGCGGAACTACATCGCTCAGCCGATGATCCAACTTTCGACGGTGCCAACCATTGACGGCCAGGAGTTGGTTCCGCGGCACGTCGATCTGAGACCGTTCGTGCTTTGCGGCGAAGAGGTTTACGTCATGCCAGGAGGGTTGACGCGCGTCGCGTTAGAAAAAGGGTCGATGATCGTGAATTCTTCGCAGGGCGGCGGCAGCAAAGATTCTTGGGTCGTACAGTCCTAAAACAATGTAGTGGGTTTTGTTAAAAATCCCTGCGTCCAGTTCGTAAAACCTAACCATCGGCAAAGGATCTTTAACAAGATCCACTACGTAAACCACCAGAAAGATTATTCACATGCTCAGCCGTGTAGCCGAGCAAACATGTAGTGGATTTTGCCAAAAATCCCTGCATCCCGTTCGTAAAATCTAACCATCGGCAAAGGATCTTTAACAAGATCCACTACGTAAACCACCAGAAAGA
>CAYOZV010000001.1:31224-39573 GCA_964408465.1 uncultured Pirellulaceae bacterium | reverse complement strand
CTAACCATCGGCAAAGGATCTTTAACAAGATCCACTACGTAAACCACTAGAAAGATTATTCACATGCTCAGCCGTGTAGCCGAGGCCATTTATTGGATCAGCCGATATTGCGAACGCGCCGAAAATGTAGCGCGATTCATCAAAGTGAACTACAGTTTGACTTTGGATTCGGCCGCGACGACGCTTTCACCGCAGTGGATGCCATTGGTTTACACCAGCGGTGATCACGAGGACTTTCACGAGCGCTATCCCGATGGCAGCCGCGAGAACGTTCTGCAGTTTCTGATCTTAGACCCAAAAAACCCTAACTCGATCTACTCCTGCATCGCTCAGGCCCGCGAAACCGCGCGGACGGTGCGGGAAATTTTACCCGATTCGTTATGGGAGCAAATCAATCGGTTTTACCTGGTCGTTAAAGAGGCGGCCGAGGCCCCCGAAAAGACCATCAAAGACGCCTATCAGTTCTGCCAATCGGTTTACTTGGCCAATCACTTATTGGTTGGGATCTCTGAATCGTGCATGCCGCGCGATGAGACCTGGCACTTTTTCCAAGTCGGCAGATATATCGAACGGGCCGATAAAACGTCTCGGATCGTGGATGTTCAATACTATTTGTTGCTGCCCAACGCATCCCAAGTCGGATCGCCGATCGACATCGTCCGCTGGTCCAGCCTGCTCAAGTCGGTCGAAGCGTTAAATGTGTATCACCGGATTCGAGGTCGCATCATTCCCGAAAAGGTTGCTGATTTCCTGATCTTTGATGATCGTTTCCCTCGATCAATCCAGTACTGCATTATGCAAGCACACATTCACTTGCGGGCGATTCGTCAGATGGCAGGGATCGAATTGGTTGAAACGACCGAAATGACGGCGCGGCGGATATCAGACCAACTCAAGGCCACCGAAATCGAAACCGTGATCGCCAACGGCATGCACGACTTCATTGATCAGTTCCAAGTATCCATCAACGAACTTGGACAGGAAATTTTTGCGAACTTCTTTGACGTGAAGAAATCAACTCAGTTGCAAAACCTGACTGGCCCTTCTTTCAATTCAAAACAGTCACAAACCCAGCACCAAAGTTCATAAAAACACTTTAAATCTTGCCGAGCACTTTCAATTTCCCGTTGCCCGGCGTTCACAGCATGAGTCGACCCTATGAGTATTAAAGTAGCCCTCAATCATCACACGTCCTATAAGTACGATCGCCCGATCTCTGTCGATCCGCAGGTCATCAGGTTACGCCCGGCCCCACATTGCCGCACGCCGATCGAAAGTTATTCGTTGCGGATATCACCCGCGAATCACTTCATCAATTGGCAGCAAGACCCCAATGGAAACTTCATCGCGCGGATCGTATTCGAAGAAAAGATCGACCATTTCTCAGTCGACGTTGATCTGACCGCTTCGATGACGGTGATCAATCCGTTTGATTTCTTTATCGAATCTTACGCGGAGAGTTTCCCCTTCGACTACAACGCCGAAGACCAAGCCTATCTCAAGCCGTACCTGGTCAAGGACGACACCGGAGCGACCTTTCGCCAATTTGTGGCCGATGTGGATCGGTCGCCCAAGCGCACGATTGATTTCTTGGTGGCGCTGAATCAGAAACTGGAACAAAAAATCAACTATACGATCCGCATGGAACCGGGTGTTCAAACGGTGGATCAAACGCTGGAAAAAGCCAGCGGATCATGTCGGGATTCGGCTTGGGTGCTGGTGCAGGTTCTACGTGAACTTGGTTTGGCGGCCCGTTTTGTTTCTGGTTACCTGATTCAATTAACCCCCGACGTGAAATCGCTGGACGGGCCATCAGGCGCCGAAACAGACTTCACAGACCTTCACGCTTGGACCGAAGTTTACCTCCCCGGAGCAGGCTGGGTCGGCTTGGACCCCACCAGCGGCCTATTCACTGGCGAAGGCCATCTGCCGTTGGCCGCGTCGCCACTATTTTCGGCCGCCGCGCCCATCTCCGGCGGTGTTGAAGAATGCGAAACCGAATTCAAATTCGACATGTCCGTCCAACGGATCTTTGAAACGCCGCGCGTCACAAAACCCTACCAAGAAAGCGAGTGGAACAAGATCTCCAAACTGGGCGAAGACGTCGACCAACGCCTATCGGAGCTTGGTGTGAAGTTGACCATGGGCGGCGAACCGACGTTTGTCTCAATTGACGATCCGGATTCGCCGGAGTGGAACACCGATGCCTTAGGGGATCACAAAAGTAAGTTGGCCGAAGATTTATTCCACCGCATGGTGAACCGGTTCTCATCCAATCCACTGCTACACTACGGGCAGGGGAAATGGTATCCCGGCGAACCACTGCCGCGGTGGGCTAAGACCTGCTACTGGCGGAAAGACGGTTTGCCGATGTGGCAACGCCAGGAGTTGCTGGCTCGCGCGGATGAACAATGCGGCCACAAGTACAACGATGCGTTGAATCTCAGCCGAGGCGTCGCGGCGCGGCTGGGCGTTTCGCCGGAGTTTGCCCAGGACTGTTTTGAGGATGCGCTTTACCATTTGTGGGAGGAACAGCGTCTGCCTGCCAATGTCGATCTACAGAGATCAAACCTAGAAGACGAAGCCGACCGCCGACGGTTGGCAAGAGTCATCGATAACGGGCTGGCCAACGCGGTTGGCGTCGTGTTGCCCTTGCAAAAAAGCGGCAGCAGCCGTGAGAGCGGATGGACGTCGGGACCATGGTTGACGCGCGCCCAACGGATCTTTTTGATTCCCGGAGATTCCCCGATGGGCTATCGCCTTCCGCTGAAAGGGCTGGTCCAAGGTGACGACGTTGAACAATGGCGGAAATTGAACACGGTCGATCCGTTAGCCGAAAAAGGAGCGATACCGACGCCGGCGGAATTTCGGTTGCTGCATCAAAAGCGAATGAATCAAAAATCTTCCAACAGCGGCGCGCAACCGATCAGTGCCGCCAACGCGTTCAGTGAAGCGGAACGGCTTAAATCTGCCCAACATGGTAGCTCGGCGTTAACCAACGATGTACATGCCAGCGCGATGATGCCCCAATATGGCTCGCAGCAAAACAAACGCAACCAAACGGCAAACGATCAAGGCGTCGCCGGCAGCGACGCAGGATCGGTTGGATTCGAACCGGCCGTGCCGTTCGCGCTGTGCATCGAACCACGTAACGGAACGTTGCACGCCTTCATGCCGCCGACCGAATCGTACGATGACTTCGCCGATGTGCTGTTGGCGATCGAAGATACCGCCCACGAATTGGGCCTCAAAGTGATCA
Source organism: uncultured Pirellulaceae bacterium (assembly GCA_964408465.1). Classification (GTDB taxonomy): domain Bacteria; phylum Planctomycetota; class Planctomycetia; order Pirellulales; family Pirellulaceae; genus Mariniblastus. The sequence continues at coordinate 36,314 of CAYOZV010000001.1, read as the reverse complement.
TCGAAGGTTACAAACCGCCGACTGATCACCGTGTGAGAATGTTCAGCGTCACGCCAGATCCGGGCGTCATCGAGGTCAACATCCAGCCCGGCGAAAGTTGGCAGGACCTCCGCACGATCACCGAGGGCATCTACGAAGACGCCTACTACGCGCGGCTGAGAACGGAAAAATTCGAGCTGGACGGGACACACTCCGGCACCGGTGGCGGCAACCACATCGTCATCGGCGGCCCCTCGCCCGCGCAGAGCCCACTGTTTCAGAGGCCGGACCTGTTGACCAGTTTGATTAATTTCTGGCAGAACCATCCGTCGCTGTCCTATTTGTTTTCGGGCCGGTTCATTGGCGCGACATCCCAAGCGCCGCGCGTGGACGAAGGCCGCGTTGATGCCTTGTATGAACTGCAAATCGCGTTCGACGAAATTGCCAACATGGCCGACGTGACTCCGTATCGACTTGACCACGCCCTGCGGCATTCTTTGACGGATCTGACCGGCAATACCCACCGCGCGGAATTTTGCATCGACAAACTTTGTTCGCCGGATGCCAAAAGCGATCGGCAAGGACTGCTGGAGTTGCGCGGTTTCGAGATGCCTCCGCATCCACGGATGAGCCTGACGCAGCAACTGTTGCTGCGGACGTTGATCGCGCAGTTCTGGGAGAAGCCCTACCGCCAACCGCTGGTCTCGTGGGGCAATCGCTTGCACGATAAATTCATGCTTCCGCACTACGTCTGGAAAGATTTTTGTGACGTGATCGAATCCTGTCGTGCCGCCGGGTTTGAGTTGGATGCAAAATGGTTTGAGCCACATTTTGAGTTCCGTTTTCCTGAAATCGGGTCGTTCACTTATAACATGGCCAACTTCGAATTGCGGCAGGCAATCGAGCCTTGGAACGTGTTGGGCGAACAGGCCGCCACCGGAGGAACGGCGCGATACGTCGATTCATCGGTAGAACGCCTGCAAGTAAAAATCGACGGTTTTGTGGACGAAAGGTTTGTCCTCACCTGTAACGGACGCGTGCTCCCGTTTCACTCCACCGGTGTTAACGGCCAGTACGTTGCGGGCGTCAGATTTCGAGCCTGGCAACCACCGAACTGCCTTCATCCGACAATTCCGGTTGACGAACCTCTGACATTTGACCTATACGACACGTGGTTAGGTAGATCAGTAGACGGGTGTCGCTATCATGTAGGGCATCCCGGAGGGTTGAATCCAGAAAATTTCCCCGTCAATAGCTTTGAAGCACAGGGCCGCCGAGCGTCACGATTTTCGCGGGTCAGCCATCAAGGCGGATCGTTCGTGCCTCAGCGCGAGGCCGTAAATCCTAGCTTCCCAATGACATTAGACTTGCGACGAGAACGACATTGAACGACGACCAAAGCAATCAAAACGTCAACAGCGGTCAGCAGCAGCGGCAACTGATCCAACAACAGCAACAGTTCCAAAGCTCTGTTGGGGAAATGAGATCCGCCTCGCCAACGGGGCGATTTTTCGACCCGTACGCGGCTCCGCCGGGCCTGTACGATGAGATTCGTGACGCCTCCGGCCAACTTCGCCCTCAATGGTCGGGCATCGACCAAGCACTGGGCAGCCTGAGTCCGGAAGTCTTTCAAAGACGACTGACGCAGATTCGCCGTTTCATGCATCAAAACGGGATCGTATTTTCGTCCTATGGCGATCCCAACGATCGCAAAAATCACTTGCAACTGGACCCCATCCCGCAGCTGATCGACGCCGCGACTTGGGAAACCATCTCAGCCGGACTCCAGCAACGCGCTCAGGTTTATAACTTGTTGTTGGAAGACATCTACGGACCGCAGAAACTTCTCACTGGCGGAGTGATTCCGCCGAACGTGATATACAACCATCCTTACTTTGACCCGTCCTTCGAGGATGTCAAACCTGCTGGCGATCGGCATCTGCATTTTTATGCTGCCGAATTGGTCCGTTCGCCAGCGGGAAAATGGTGGGTGGTCGCCGATCGTTCCGATGCCCCCGGCGGCAGCGGATTCGCATTAGAGAATCGGTTGGCAATCTCCCGCACCTTCTCAAACGTTTTTCGCGACGCCAACGCGCATCGCTTGGCGGGCTACTTCATCCAGATGAAGGACTTTCTCAATTCGCTGGGCACGACCAATCGTTCGGCTCCGCACGTGGTCATGCTGACCGCCGGCACCGGTAGCGCCAGTTATTTCGAAGACGCTTATCTATCACAGTACCTCAACATCACGTTGGTCGAATCGCCAGATCTAACCGTCCGCAAGAATCGCGTGATGATGAAGACGCTTGGCGGGCTGATTCCGATCGATGTAATCTATCGCCGCCAACACTGCGTTGGTTTCGATCCGCTGGAACAGGGAACCACCGGGCCGGGCATCGCCGGCATTTTGCAAGTGGCGCGCTCTGGAAATGTGGCCATCAGCAATCCAATCGGCAGCGGCCTCGTCGAATCACCGATCTTCATGACCTTCCTACCGAGAATCTGCCAAGCATTATTGGGCACCGAATTAAAACTGCCGGGCGTCGGGGCTTGGTGGGGGGGCGATGAATCGTCATTAAAATTAATCCGCGACCGAATTGACGAACTCGAACTGGTCGCCGCCTATCGGACGCGCACGCAGTACGGTTCGAGAATCAAAGCAGACAACAACACTGACAATCTTTCCCGCGCTGAAAAATTAGCGCTGCTAGACAAGGCCCCCCATCTTTGGTGCGGTAAAGAACGGATCCTGCGGTCGTCTTCCTCGGTTTGGACCGACGGGGCGTTAACGCCTGAGTACCTTTCGCTTCGTACTTATTTGGTTGCCAACAGCCATAAAACAAACCGCAGAGCAGGCGACACAGACTCCGACACGTCCCCAGACGAATACACCGTCATGCCCGGCGGGCTTTCGCGGCTGACCGACACCCCGGATGAACCCATTCGACGCCCTTTTCAAGGTGGCGGCGTCAAAGATTGCTGGGTTTTGTCCGACGAACCGGTCGAAGCGGTTTCGCTGCTGGATTCCAGCCGATCGGGAAAAGATTCTCATCGCAATGATCATTATATTTCCAGCCGCACGGCCGACAATTTCTGCTGGCTGGGTCGCTATTTGGAGCGCTGTGACGCGACGGCGCGTCTGGTGCGAGCGGTGTTAAAACGACTGACCGGTGAAAGCAGACCGTCCGAAGTGAGGGAATTGCCTTCGCTGGTTCGCGCGTTGGCGGCTGAAGGTGGAGTGGATGCAGGATACGCGGTGCCAGAACTGCGACGTCAATTGCCGGACCTAGAGAAGACGATCACCGATTGCTTTGTCGATGACAAGGAACCCAATTCACTTCGTAGCTTAGTCGATCAGTTTTATTTTGTTGGAACCGAAGTACGCGAAATGCTGTCCTCCGATGCGTGGAGAATTATCCAACATGTACGCGAAGGCTTCTTGATCGAACGATTCAGTGATTGCGACCTGGCCGAACATACCGAGATCACCAACGAGTTTTTAGTGGACCTCGCGGCGCTGAGTGGATTTATCTCCGAGAGCATGACTCGGACGCACGGGTTTCGATTTCTTAACATTGGCCGTCGTATCGAGCGCGCGTTGCAGATCATTCGATTGGTGAAGAATTGTTTTCTTTACAAAACACAAATCAACGATGAACTGCTAGAGGCGACGTTGGAAGTCGCAGACAGTCTAATGACGTACCGCGCGCGTTACCAATCGAATCTGGATCTGGAGAACGTCCTGATGTTGATGCTGACCGACGACGACAACCCGCGATCATTGGTTTACCAGTTGATCTCGCTGAACCAGTCCGTTCAGTCGTTACCGATTCTGGTAAAAACCAAAACACTGGCGACACACCAGCGGCTTTCGATGGAGGCGCTGCATTGTGCTAGGATGGTGCAGATGCCGGAACTGTGCAAGCTGGACGGGGCAGGGCGGCATCATGGTCTTCAAGATCTTTGCTCCAGTATGGAAAGCATCCTACCGCAACTGTCCGTTTCGATCAGCAACCAGTACTTCATCCACAGCGGACCAATCCTGCAGATGAATGAACTCGGTTAGATTTCGGTTTAACTGCTAAGCGAGCGACCGGCGTTGGCGCGGCAGTTCGGCACAGAACTCGCCTCTGCTGGGTGATCGTTAAACTTGCCACGCCCTTTTTAAATTTTGTTGATGACCCTATCCATGATGACGACCGCGGAAACGACCAGCTACCAGATTACGCACACGACGCTGTATCGGTATGCCGCAACGGTGCCTGAGTGTTTCAACACGGTGCGTTTGCACCCGCGCGATCTGCCGTATCAGCGCTGCGTCAGCCACGAATTGGCGATGGCGCCGATCCCTCCAGAAAGTTCTACGCGTGTTGACCCTTTTGGCAACAGAATCGGAAATTTTTCGATCTACCAACCCCACAACAGTCTCAAGCTGACGGCCTCCAGCCGCGTCGAAGTGCAACCCAAACCTGCCTTGGATCCGGCCAACAGCCCGCCCTGGGAAGCGGTCGCCAACATCGACGACGCGCTGAATCTGGCCGCCGCGCGATTTAAAACCGAATCAAAACACATCCGCTGCCGCGCCGCCTTCGCCGACTACGCTCGGCGGTCTTTCACGCCCGCGCGGCCAATTGTTGAAGCGGCCGTCGATTTCACCAATCGAATTTTCACGGACTTTAAATTTTCGCCGGGTTACACCACGGTCAGTACGCCCGTGGAAGAAGTGTTTGAGAGTCGCCGCGGCGTCTGCCAGGATTTTGCTCACTTTCAAATCGCCTGCCTTCGATCTCTTGGACTGCCGGCCCGATACGTCAGTGGCTACGTGCGGACGATTCCACCACCGGGCAAAGAGCGGCTGGTGGGTGCTGACGCTTCGCACGCGTGGGCGAGTCTATTCTGTGGGGACATGGGCTGGGTCAGTTTTGATCCGACCAACAATTCGATTCCTAACACCGACCACATCACGTTGGCTTGGGGACGCGACTACTTTGATGTCTGCCCAATCCAAGGCGTCTTCATTGGCGGTGGTAAAACGGTGATGGAGGTGGAAGTCGACGTGCTGCCGCTGGATTAAGAGAACGTGTTGTACTTATTACGTAGTGGATCCTTGT
>CAYOZV010000001.1:17634-31124 GCA_964408465.1 uncultured Pirellulaceae bacterium | reverse complement strand
GGATTTTCAAAACGGCAGGCTCTTACGCGCTACTTCTTTGACAACCGCGCCGCTTCAATCTTCCTGTTATGAGATTCCAACAGCGTCTGCAACGTATGGGCAAACGGCGGGCTATAAGAGCGCTCCGCCATTTCAAGGATGCGACCGGCAAACGATTCTTTGATCACTCCCGACAAAGTCCACGGTTGGGCTAACGACGCCAATAGATACGCTTCATAATCGGCGTATGGCAGAGTTACTTGGAACGACCCAATGTTTTGACGCTCGCATTGAGATTTCTTCTTAGGTGCAGGGAACGCTTCGTAGAGATGAAACGGGCCTGTTTGCGAAGCGAACCTAGGGATGTCCTTGAGCGCGATATCATGAATCGCGATCCACGTCCCCCGCTTCACAAACGGCAGCACCATCATCGTGTCCAGCGTCGCCCAGGGGTGCCCGTGGTGAGCGTCGATGAAAACGAAATCAAACTTTTCATCGGAACCAAACGTTTCGGCGTCCGCGGACCAGTGATTAAAGTGCAGTTGAAAGCTGCAACCCAGTTCAGCGATCGCCGCGTCCACCACGTAACCGACTTGCTTGGTCCGGTCCGCGTAATACTGCCGGCTAATGTCGACCGAGACCAAAGAACGGTCCTGCCCAATTTTCGCCAATGCCTTGAGTATCAAAGTCGTTGACATACCCGACGCGACGCCGACTTCGAAACACTTGGCCGGTCGACTGCCGGCAATTAAATCACAGAGGAAACGAGCGTCATCGCGGCTAACGGCCCCCATGCCATCGAAGTAAAACTGGTCAAAAACATCGTCAATTTCATCGCGATCCAGCACGGGCGAAAACCTATTTAATGTACGAACTCGGGAGACAACCGCTAAGTTTCTTCTCAAAAACGGGAGGGCGACTTGCTAGCACAACCAGAGAAAACTTCCTATTCTTTTCCGCAAAAGATTTAGTTCTATTGCCGATGGCGACGACAAAACTGCATACGGCAAAGTGTCCGATTAGAAAATCTGGCGTCGCTGCAGCTACGGCTTTGATGCGAAGCATCGCTATTTCTTGGTAGCTACCAACAAATGGGTTCGCCCTGAAGGCAAATTCTTGCCTAGCGAATCTTCGACTGCATAATGCGTCGAACCACCGGTTCAAAACACTTGATAGTCAGGTTGTTGCGTCGAGTCTTAACATAACACTCTTCTCCTGAGCAACGCAGCATTTCTGCAAAACACAAACGATAAAAACTTAATCGCTAAATTCGGACCGGTTTGCCTGTTGCTATAACTGCGAAGTCCGCGCGAATTCAGCTTCCCCTTTTCATCACCTTTTTTGGAGGCTGACTGTGAAGTTATCCCTGCCTACTTTGTACGCCCAAGGCGCTTCTGTTACTGACACTGTTTCTGGAGCTGTTGGCGATGCCGGCGGAATGCTTTCGGATCTTTTGGGCGGCATGTCCGGTGCGATGGGCCCCCAGTTGGGCGAATTTTTGCCCAAATTGATTGGTGCCCTCGTTATTCTCATCGTCGGTTACATCATCGCGAAAATCGTCGGATGGATCGTCTCGAGAGTCATCAACAAGACTGGCATCGGCGATAAATTAGGCCCATTACTGGGAGCCCAAACCACCAAGAAGACCAATGTCGGTGCTGGTTTTGGAAAAGGAGCGTTCTGGATCATGATGTTGTTTGTGGCCATCGCTTGCCTCAAAGCACTCGGCCTAGAATCTGTCAGTGCTCCTCTAGGAGACTTGCTGGGCAAGTTCTTTGACTTTCTGCCGAAGCTCATCGGTGCGATCGCCATTGGGGCCGTTTCGTTCCTCGTGGCCTCCATTGCCAAATTTGGCGTCCACAAAGGCCTGACGCTCGGCGACGTCGATAACCGTTTGAAGCTTGCCCCAGGCACGCTGACCAATTCGTTGCCATTGGCTGCTTTCTGTTTCCTGTTGCTGATCACACTGCCTGCCGTATTTGGTGCGCTGGAGATGGAAGGGTTGAGCGGCTCCATTCAGGGAATCGTCGATCAGATCTTGGGCTTTTTGCCGAACCTGTTAAGCGCAACAATCATTTTGGGAGTTTTCTTCCTGATTGCGAAATTCGCCAGCACGCTTGTCGGTAACCTGCTTGGTGGAACGGGATTCAATAAGATCCCGCAACATCTCGGTTTCACCGGAGCACTCGCTGCGGAACCATCTGAATTGGCCGCCAAGGCATCAATGGGAGCCATCCTTCTGATGGGCATCACCCAAGCTGTCAAAATGTTGAAGCTGGACGTTGTCAGTGACGTTTTCAATGAAGTGTACGAATTTGGCATTCCGGTTTTGATCGGCGTCGTAATTCTGGGTGTTGGCCTTTGGCTGGCTAATCTGGCTCGTGCTGCGGTTCAAGGCGGCAAGAACGGATCGGAGTCTACAGGTAACATGGTGTTCACGGCTGTCATGGTCTTGAGCAGCATCATCGCGCTCAAGCGCATGGGTCTGGCCGGCGAATTGGTCGACCTTGGCTTCGGTCTTGCTCTGGGCGGCGTCGCCCTCGCGTTGGCGCTCTCGTTCGGACTTGGTGGACGCGCGGCGGCTGCTAAATTTCTTGAGCAACGTCTTAAGTAAGCCTGCGTGATGTAATTGTCAAAACGCGCCGGGTACTGCATTGGCTGTACCTGGCGCCGTTGACACCTTCTGTGCGAACCAGCCGATGGGCCCTTTCACTCGCGGTTGCCCGACGGGGACGCTAATCTGCGGTGGCTGATTGAATCAGCAGCCCAGCAGTCCGTGAAAAAAACGACGATTTGGTTGTCGCGTCCTCAGCCTCGATAACGCGTTCTTCTTCCTAATACACTGAGATTCGAAATGATCAATTTCACACGACTCAATTTGGTTCTGTTGAGCATCCTTTTGAGTTCAACAGTCAGTTCAACGCTTTTCGCCCAACGGGTCACACAAACTTACCAACCACCGGCGGACCTCCAGAGTGGACAGATCATTAACCGCCCAGTGATCCAAGGCCAACGAGTCTTCCAAGGTCAGATCATTCAGGGGCAGCCCATTCAAGGGCAGCCCATTCAGGGCCAGATCATTCAGGGCCAGCCTATTCAAGGGCAAATAATCCAAGCCCCAGTGATTCAGGGGCGGCCGATACGGGGCAACGCTGTCCAACCCCAACCCGGTGCCGTCCAACCCAAGCCGTCATCCACAAAACAACGAAATTTGTTAGCAGCGGCTCGCGCGAAGATCGAGCAACAGGCCCAAAGCATCATCACGCTAACCGATGCAAATTCGAAGCTGAGCAGAGTTGAAGAAACCAACAACGCAATGCGAAGCGAATACGCGCGGCTAAAAAAGGCTTATGACCAGACCAGCAAGGAATTGGATGAACTGAAGATCAACCAAGCCATGAAGACCGCCGAACCTGTTGAACCGGCCAACACCGATGCTCAGGAAGCCCAACAAGCCAAGCTTAATCAACTCAGTGCCCAATACCAAAAATCGGTTGAGCAAAACGGTGCCATGTCTGGGCAGATCAAACGGCTGACCGAAGAGAATGCTGAAATCAAAAACCGGCTCAAAAACGTTCGCTCGGCCGGCGGTGACATGTCGGGCTTGGAAACAAAGTTGAACAACGCGAACACCAGAATTACTCAAATGGGGCAACAGAACCAAACGCTCCTATCCCAAAACAATTCTCTGACCGAACAACTCAAGACGGCTAACGCCAACCGTGAAGATCTCAACATGCGTTACTCAACCCTGTCCCAAGAAAGCGCGAAACTTCGGGCGGAGTACCAAACGGCGTCAGAGACCAACTCGACCCTCGGCCAACAGGTCACCGACCTGTCCACTCAAAACCGAGACTATCTCGCAGCGATCAACGCGCGTCCCGCCGCGACGCCCTCCGCGAAAACGAATGCTGTTGCGGCCAGTCGCGACTTTGGCGATGCCGCCAAGCCTGATTCCGCTGTTGCAGTCAGACGTGATTCTGGTGTCGCTGCTGAACATGACCGGGTTTTGGCGTTGAACGCTGATCTGAAGAACGAAAACGATTTGCTGATGGAACAAATCGCCGATCTCGAAAGAAAACTCGGCAGCACCGACACGCCAACCGCTGCTAAAGCATCAACCGTGGCCGTCGCAGTGCCGACACTAACCGCCAACGCAGCCCCCAAGTTCAACATCATGAAGTGGCTTATCCCATTCTTGTTGATCGGATTGGGAATCGGACTTTATGTTTTCTGGACAGAAGAAACCGGCCAAGCAGTCGCCACCGGATTCACATCCACAAAGCCGCGTCCCCACAACGACGCGTAAAAGCTTTAAGTTGGCGTGGGGAAAGTCCCTCACGCCAACCGCCCAGCGTTAAAAGTATTGAACAACACGATATGCACTAAACAGCAGCCGCCAGTTTTCTGGCGGCTGCTGTTTCTTTTGAACGGTTTCCTACGACGACGCGAGTCATCGCGTCCGGCAAAACTTTATTCGGCGTTGATTTCGGCCCGCCAGAATCCACGACTGTTCCCAACGTGACCCTAAGCAAGGGTAATAATTATTACCACCTGACTGGAATAACCCTGAATAAAAGCATGGCAAAGGCCGGAACTGCAGCTAATCCGTCACTATACTTGTTGACGGGTCTTAATTATTACCAAATAATAGTTTTGCTCCTCGTTCACTTGCGCCCCAACCCTATCCCTCCAAAGCCTCAATCTCTGATTGCGGCTGCTACTTCAAAGGCAAGCCTCACCTATGTTAAGACATTCTCGCCGGTTGTGTCTTGGACTTTGCTTAACCCTTTCAGCCTTGGCAGCGGGTTTCCTATTGCCCACCGCCTCCACGGCTTGGGCAACGGACTTCACCGTCTCCAGCGCGTCGGAGATTTCAAACGCCATGAACTCAGCCCAACCCGGCGACGTGCTGATCATGAGCGACGGGGTGTGGAACAATCAAGACATTGATTTTGCCGGTGACGGGAATGCGTCCAACCCAATCACCCTACGCGCCCAGACACCGGGCGAGGTCCAACTGACGGGTGATTCGCAACTTTCGATCTCCGGCAGCTACCTTGTTGTGGACGGACTGAACTTCGAAGGGGGCGGCTCCAATTCGATGAGCTACCTCATTCAGTTTCGTGGCAGCCAAGGAGACGCAGACCACTGCCGACTGACCAACACACAGATCCTCAACTACAACGCCCCCGATCGTAGCCACCAGTATCACTGGGTGGAAATTTTCGGGCAGGACAACCGAGTCGATCACTGCCGTTTCGAAGGACAGGACCACGAAGGAGTCACGCTGGTCGTGCGGCTGGATAACAACGGCCAAGCCGCGCGTCACCAGATCGACAACTGTGCTTTTCTCAATCGTCCAGTCGGCCGAGACAGTAACGGTCACGAAATGATGCGGATTGGAACCAGTGCTCGAAACACCATTTCGGCTCAAGTCGTTGTAGAAAACAACTTGTTCCAAAACTGCGATGGCGAAATTGAAATCATCTCCAATAAATCGTCCGACAATATTTACCGTTACAACACTTTCCGCAATTGTGCCGGCACCCTGACGCTTCGCCACGGCTCGGGCGCAACGGTCGATGGCAACTTCATCCTTGGTGAAGGCAAAAACCGCTCAGGTGGCATCCGTGTGGTCGATGCTGACCACGTGATCGTCAACAACTACATCGCTAACATTGACGACCGCGCCGACGCGGCGATCTCGCTGGTCGCCGGCATCGACGGCGGACCCGCCAACGGATACCAACCGGTCGCCAACATCGACATCCACAACAACACCATCGTCGACGTGGGCGGCGGAGCGGTGATCTTTGACTGGGGTTTTGGCGACACCGACAACGGCGGCGTGCAAGACCAGCTTCCGCGAAACGTTTCGTTCATCAACAATTTGATTCGTTCCTCAAGAACGCTTTTTGAAGGCCAAGAAGGTTCGGGCTATGTCTGGACTGATAACATCGCGTTCGGTGCGAGCCTTGGAATCTCTTCACGTTCTGGTCTGCAAACAGTGGACCCGCAACTGGCGCTGGCCTCCAATGGCCTTTGGCGTCCCGCCTCAGGCAGTCCCGCCATCAACGGTGGCACAACGATAAATTCGATCTCCATTGACATCGACGGCCAGGCTCGTGCAGGGGCATACGATATCGGTGCCGACGAAGCCTCCACCGACACGATCACGCTTTTTCCATTGACGACCGACGATGTGGGGCCAATTTGGGAGGAACCTACCGACCCCACCGACCCCGCAGATCCTTCGGACCCAAATCCACCCGGCACCACCACCATCGTCGATGACAATTTCTCGGACGGCATTACCAACAACGGTGCGCAGCAGATCGGCTTTAACGTGACCAGTTCTGATTCGGCACTTGATTTGTCTCAACCGTCGGGCCCGTTGGATTTTGCCTCTGGAAATTCAGGCCGAACGATTCATGGGCTCTTTCCCGCTCAGACACTAACGAACTTTGGTGATTCACTGACGGTCACCTTTGACTTCACAACGCCAACGACCATCGCCTATGACGATGGAACGGTCAGCACGAAAGAGGATTTTAAGTTCGGGCTGTTCGATACATCGCAGACGACTTTGGCCAACGGAAATGTGGCCGACGTTAACACCGGTGGCCAAATTGATTTTACGGGCCCAGTCAAAACCTCTACCGGAACTCCCAACCAGGCCCTAAATCCTCTGGCGGGGTTCATGGGCGAGATCGACAACATCAATGCTCCCGGCACCGACCTTGGGATCCGCACCAACAACGTCAATAATGATGCTGCGGCCGGTTCGCAAAACGGGCAGTTCTTGCAGAGCACGACAGGTTTCTATTCTGTCAGTGACGGGGCGGACGACGTTGTTGCGCTGGCTCCCAACACGGACTACATCGGGACGATCAGCGTAAAATTTGCCGACGCGGCGCTGAACACGCTGGAAATCACCGTTGGCATCGCGGCCGCGAACAACGCGTTTAACGCCTCTCACACCGACACCGTTTCGATCGCAGACACACCCGGTTCTGTGGTCGGCGTGAACACCACGACCTTCAATCTTCTCGCCTTCCACTCGACAAGCGGCGCGTTCGGCGGAACCGATGGGCCGGCCTCCGGAAGCAGTTCCACTGGAGACGCCAACAACGGAATTGACATTTCCAACGTAACCATCACCCTCGAGGGGGCTCTGGACTATCTTCTGGGAGACATCAACCGCGACGGTTTTGTCAGTTTCTTAGATATCAGTCCATTCATCGGACTTTTGACCGCCGGCACATTTCAAGTCGAAGCCGATTGTAACTTCGACGGCGTTGTGGATTTTTTGGACATCGCCCCGTGGATCGAAATCCTCACTGCCCAGTAACGGATTACAGACCGCTTGATCGTTATTGACGCGTGCGGCCGTCCGCATCCGCCTGAAAGTACGCGGCGGCCAGACGATCGGTAATTTCGGGATGCTTGCTGGAGACATTCTTGAGCTCGCCAGGGTCCTGTGATAGATCGTAGAGTTCATGGCCAAGTTCCTCTTGGTCTTCATAGCGTACGATCAATTTCCATTGCCCCGAACAGACCGCGACGGCACTGTCCTTGCCGTTGCCCAAGATGAAGACTGATTCGCGATCTGCGATTTTGTCCTCCCTGCCCAGCAGCACCGGCAGCAAACTGAACGAATCTTCGGCAATGTCATCCGGCAACGGTTCATCGGCGATTTCTGCCGCCGTCGCAAAGAGGTCGGTCAGGCTAACCAAGCATTGTGAAGAAGTTCCCGCCGCGATTTGACCTGGCCAACGAGCAATCAATGGCACGCGATGACCGCCCTCGTAAGCGTACCCTTTGCCATCGCGCCACACGCCATTGGTGACATGTCCTAACTTCTTTGCGTCTGCCTTGGCGGTTTGAAACTTCGCGCGAATATCGCCCGAATCGTCGGCCAGGTTCAGCACGACGCCTTGAGTTCCTTTGAAGTCTTTGGGCGTTGAACCATTGTCACTGGTGAAGATCACGATTGTGTTCTCCGTTAGCTTGAGTTCGTCCAACGTGGTGAGGATTGTTCCGACGTGTGAATCTAATTCCTGCACATGGTCGCCATATAACCCCGCGGCACTTGTGCCTCGAAATTGAGCGGCAGGCGTCACGTGAGTGTGGGGTGCACAGGGTGTGAAGTAAAGAAAGAACGGGCGCTGGTCAGCAGCGCTGCGCCGGATGAACGCAACTGCTTTGGAGGTCAGCGTGGTGTCGACCTGATCTTCGATGCGTGGCTGAGCAAGCCCGTCGGGAAAGTCTTGGCCTTTTACGATGCGGTATTCTTCGTCAGGTTTGCGGCCGACGATATCGTGATCCTCGATGAAGGCCCGGGTCGAATCGTTATGGTTCTGCGGCACACCGAAATGATAATTGAATCCCACTTCCAGAGGCCCTTGGATCGGCCTGTTCCAGTTCTTACTGTACCCCAAATGCCACTTGCCGATGGCCGCCGATTGATAGCCGGCATCCCCCAGCACCGTTGCCATCGTCGTTTGTCCAATTTTGAGGCGGTAGCCATTGCCTTTTTTATGCAGCCGCCACGGAGACCGACCGGTCAACAAACCATAGCGCGAAGGAGAACACAGCGACGCCGCCGAATGGGCATCGGTGAACCTCATCCCTTGGCTGGCCAAGCGATCAATGTTGGGTGTGGCGATCATGGTTGCCCCAAAACAGCTGAGGTCTCCGTAGCCAAGGTCGTCAGCAAAGATGACAACAATATTGGGCGGCTGATCAGCGCGGGCGATTGAACCAGCGACCTGCAACAGCCCGCAGAAACCGGCCAGTAGCAGAGCGGCGTTCAGTGATCTTTTTGCCCAGGTTTTTATGCCGAAAATAGAAATGCAAATCATGTTTCAACACGCGCTTTCTTTATTTGAGTTCCGTTTTGCGATTGGCTGGCGAGTTTCGGCGGTTCGCGCGGTCGCCTGCCGGCTTGTCGTTAAACTTTCGTTGGCGATGCATTGCGACAGGTGGAAACGAACCGCATTTACGTTCTGGCCGGTTGGCCTTGGCCTTGGCCTTCATTTTAGCGAACGACTCGTGCAATAACATCCTTCGTGTGAGCATTCACCGCTCAACTCTACTCACGGTCGTTGGGCTGATCATTGGATGCAGCCCCTTCCTTTTCAGTTTTTGGAATCAAATGTGCGATACAGGCGACGACCAACAAAAATACCACACAGAAAACGAACCCAATAATGATCAGTGTCGCGAGACTCGTCAGAAGGGTGGGGTCAGAATCTGCCAGGAGTTGGGTGCTGACATCATCAACCCCGTAATCAAGACTCCAAATAATCTTTGAATCTGCATCGCGCGTCTCAACGACGCCGCCCGCCATCCCCAGCGACGTGATGTCGATTATCGTTTGAGCGCTGGGCAAATCCAATGAATCCAGCATGCTGCCGTCTTTATCCACCAACCGAAGATTAAAATAATTCAGACCGGATTGGGCCCATGGAAACGTGTCGTCAATGACACCGCGGCCGGTTACTTCTAAACGATCGTGAGGTGGAGATGGAGGCTGAACGTCGTTGGATACTCTCACCTTTAAATCGCCGACCCCAAAGTCGTGCTGCCAAGTAAGGTCGCCGATCGAAATCGAAAATGAAGCCCGGCGGGCATTAAAGCCATATTCGTGGAAGTCGTCGTCGTGTGTTGATTCTGCGATGGCCGAATTATTGGATTCAGATTTTTCATACGTCAACGCAACAACGACTGGGTCGCCTACCTTCGTAAACCCCGCGGTAACGTTCTGGTCGTCCTCAAATTTTTTCACGGTTCCTCTGGCGCGAATCTCGATTGTTTCGGCCTGTAAAGGCGAGGTAAAAAGAAGATTCAGCGCGGTCGTTAGCAAGATGGCGTAGAGAATTCGCATTGCAGGTCGCCTTGAGGCGCGTAGGGGTGGAGAGTTGTTCGCCGTTGATTATAGCGGAAACTCGAAAATTGAAATCATCCCCAACGTTTCTTGGGCGCATTGCCCAATCGCATGTGAAAATATGGATAAGGCAGGCAGATAAAAAACTGTGCAATGCGTGCTTCTCCAGTGAACCGGGCGGTTGAGGCTCCGCCTGAAACCTACGAAATCAAATAGGTCTCGGACGGAGCCTCGACCTCCCCAGCGGTCTCGGTCGGAGCCTCGACCTCCCCAATGGCACATCGCACGAAATTTTTGACTTGCAGTCCTCCTGCTTTTCCAACATCTTCTCTGGAAAAACGAATTCCCAGCGGTAAGAATATACGCTTGGTCACGTGCCTGTTTCCGAGCGTCTCCGGGGAACGTCGACCTGTGCCACCATTACCAAAGGGTTCAAGATGAGGTCTTCACTGCTGCGATGTGAGGAGCTGCGATGTGAGGTGCTGCGACACATTCTGTTTGTCCTATTGCTGGTCATGCTTTTGCCGATTCCAACACGTGCCCAAGCCCAACAAGCATCGGATTCGCTTGATCCTTACGCGGATGAAACCGACGAACAACGTGACGCTCGGATGGCCTGGTTTCGCGAAGCCAAGTTCGGGCTGTTCATTCACTGGGGCGTTTATGCTGTCCCCGCCGGCACTTACAAGGGAAAGCAAATTGCGGGCATCGGTGAGTGGATCATGAACCGCGGCAAGATTCCCATGGCCGAGTACCGCGCCTATGCCAAGCAATTCAATCCCGTGAAGTATGATCCTGACGCTTGGGTGCAATTGGCGAAAGACGCTGGCATGAAATACATCGTGATCACGTCCAAACATCACGACGGTTTTGCCCTGTTCGACTCCCAGGTCTCGCAATGGGACGTCGTCGACGCTACGCCTTATGGTAAGGATTTAATCGCGCCGCTGGCCGCAGCCTGCAAGCAACACGGCCTTAAATTGGGACTGTATTACTCGCAAGCTCAAGACTGGAACCAGGGCGGGGCGAGCGGAGGTTGGGACCCGCAGCAGAAGAGCGACATGGACAAATACATTCGCGACACCGCCGTGCCGCAGGTCCGAGAAATTCTAACCCAGTACAGCCCCGACGTTCTTTGGTGGGACACGCCCCATAAGATGACTAACGAACGCGCCGAACAATTCCTGCCACTGCTTAAACTCCGCCCGGAGATCATTCACAACAACCGCTTGGGCGGCGACTACAAAGGCGATATTTCAACCCCCGAACAACACATTCCAGGCACCGGACTTCCCGGAGATTGGGAGTCCTGCATGACGATGAATACGACTTGGGGATTCAAGAGCTACGATCACGACTGGAAAAGTTCTGAAACGTTGATTCATAATTTGGTCGGCATCGCCAGCAAAGGCGGCAACTATCTGCTGAACGTCGGTCCGACCAAAGAGGGCGTGATCCCCCAGCCCAGCGTCGAACGACTAAAGGCCATCGGCAACTGGATGAAGATCAACAGCGCGTCGATCTACTCAACGACCGCCAGCCCCGTCCGTACACCGACCTGGGGGCGCGTCACCACGAAAGTCAAAAACAACAAAGCGACGCTTTATCTGAATGTGTTCGACTGGCCGGCCGACGGAAAGCTCTTCCTTCCTCTGATCAGCAAGGTCGAGTCCTGTCACCTGCTGGCCGATGACAGCCGCAGTTTCGAAACCGTAACCGACCAACGCGGCACCACGGTGATGCTGACAGGTTCGGCGTCGGATCCGATCAGCTCACCTGTTGTGCTCGAACTTGCAGAACTTCCGATCGTGAGTGAGGCAGACAAAATTCTGCAGCAAGAAGATGGCACCGTTTTTCTGCCGGCTCAAAAAGCGATCATCAACAATCTCAACGGTTCTCACACCGCCTTCGACGCTGACAAGGACAGCATCGTGAATTGGGGGCATGTGAAATCTTCGGTGGACTGGGATTTTAAAATCAATACGCCGGGGACTTACCGAGTCACTCTCCTTGCGGCCAGCGAAAAAGACAGTCGGATCAGAATTTCTGTCGACAAGAAATATCACAAGCCCACGATGCCCGCGACCGGCGGCTTTGATGGCTTCCAGCCATTTGACGCTGGGACGATTAAGATTGAAAAAGCCGACGACGTGACCCTCCATTTTGAACCCGTCCGCGACCATTGGACTCCGATCAATCTGCGATCGGTTAAATTGGCCCCAAAGAAATAGGCGCTGATTTGGTGCTGAGCTACCTGCACCACGGTGGTTTTATTTTTGGCCCTTGGGCCATTACAACTTAAATTGATTTGCTAACTCGATGGTTTGCCGATGCTGCTAACAAATTACAATTCCCCCTCTTTATTGCCGTCGTTAATTGCGGTGATGATGCTTTCAGTCATGATCGGCCCCTTGGGTTCTGCTGCCCACAGTCAGATGCCGCCTCAGCCTGAGTCATTGAAGGCCTTTACCCCGCCCAATTTTTTCATCGGCGGTGTGTTACATCACGATGACAGCTTCACCAGTCCAGGCTGCCGAGGGGTGGCTCAGCGAGAATTTAACGCGATCACAGCGACGGCGTATTTGCCTTACAACGTCTGGCCGGATCCTAATCAAGGCATTAACACCGGCGGCTTCACCCAAGTCGCCGACTGGGGGATCCGCAACGGGATGAAGATTCATGGCCATGTGCTGGTTTACCCTCATATTAATAAGGACGCCCAGTGGTGGCGACGGCTTCCTAATCACGAAGTTGAACCGGCGCTGTTTCGCTACGTCGATACATTTGCCAGATCTCGGGCGGGCAACGTTTGGTGCTGGGACGTGGTCAACGAAGTGATCGCCGAAGACAATCAGCCGATGGACGCTCTGGGACTGAGAACCGATTTTAAGGAGTACCAAGCCATGGGTCCAAGCTACGTCGAAAAAGCGTTTCGCTGGGCGAAGGCCGCCGACCCCAATGCATTGCTAATTCTCAATGAGGCCGGTGCTGATGTGTGGAACAATAAATCAACGCGCATGTTTGAGTTTGTGAAGTATCTACGCCGCCGGGGAGTGCCCATTGACGGGGTCGGGTTTCAGTATCACTTTGTCGATGTGACCCAGCCCAATCCGGACATCGAAAGTTTAAGACGAAACCTCCAAAGGTTTGCTGATGCAGGCTTCAAGATCTTCATCACCGAAGCAGATGTTGCTTCGATTCGGACCAAGGCACCCGGCCCGCATCATCCGGGTGTCTCAACGCCCAACGATCAGCAACGCGAAAGGCAGAAGCGGTTCTTTGAACAAACTCTGAGGATCGCGCTCGAGCAACCGGCGGTCAAAGCTTATCTGTTTTGGGATTTCGTGGACGACTACTCGTGGCTGCACAAAACGGACCGGAAGATTTACAACATCCAGCCCGGCACTTATACGCATCCGACTCCTTTTTGGTGCGGAAAGGAGTGCCCCATTTCTCCCAAGCGCTCCTATTTTGGAATGCTGGACACATTCAAGACGACGCCGCACGCCATTCGCGCTGACTAACGGGAAATTGAGTTCGCCCGCCTCGTTCCCAGGCTCCCGCCCAATGGCACTCACTTTACAACTTTGTCTCGCCAACTGAGCGGCAGGGCGTTAGC
>CAYOZV010000001.1:0-17624 GCA_964408465.1 uncultured Pirellulaceae bacterium | reverse complement strand
GGTTTGAGCTACAAGCGATGATCACCGGAGCACGCTTCGCAAAAAAACTAAAAAGATGTGGGTAAACCTAAGCGCTAGCGGCTGGTTTGTTTGCCAAACGTTCTCTGAATGTTTTCTTCTTTCGGCCTGCACCCGCGGCTAGCGCCTTGCGGCTCAGTTTTCTAAAGTGAGTGCCATTGGCTCCCGCCTTCCCCCTCGTTCCCACGCTGCCGCCTCCCCCTCGTTCCTAGGCTCCCGCCTTGGAACGCATTGATTGGATGGCCCCCGCCATCGGTAAACCACGGCAGGCGGGAGCCTGCAAGGTATGCATTCCGAGGCGGGAGCCTCGGAACGAGGGGATGGGCGGAGAGCCTCGGAAGGAGGGGTGGGCAGGAGCCTGGGGACGAGGGGTGGCCACCGAACGAGGGGCTTCACCGTTTTCCCTTTCGCTCACGGGTGCAAAATCAATGAAGTTGCAATAGACTGAGGCATTACAAAAAAACCACGAACTCGAGCGGCTTCCATGTTAAAAATCACGATCGTTCCCGTAACTGACTTTCAACAAAACTGCTGTATCGTCCACGACGATCAGACAAACGGTGCCGTCGTCGTCGACCCTGGTGGGGACCTAGAAAGAATAATCGCGAAGACTGAAGAGTTGGGCATCACCGTCGAAGCGATTTGGCTGACGCACGGTCATCTAGATCACGCCGGTGCCGCCGAAGCAGCCAAGGCTCATTTCAAGGTCGACATCATCGGGCCTCACAAAGCCGACAAACTTCTGCTGGATAATATTGTCATGGCGGCGACGCAATACGGGCTGACCGGTTTTGCCAACGCCACACCCGATCGCTGGCTGGATGAAGGGGACGTTGTATCGATCGGCGAACACGAATTTGAGGTTCGGCACTGCCCGGGCCACGCTCCGGGACATGTTGTCTTCATCAACCATGCGAAAAAAATGATCTTGATGGGCGACGTTCTGTTTCAAGGTTCGATCGGTCGCACGGATTTGCCCGGCGGCGATCATCAGCAGTTGCTCGACAGCATCGCCGAAAAACTAATGACGCTCGACGATGACTATCAGTTCATCTGCGGCCACTCTCAACCGTCGACCATCGGTGCCGAAAGAAAAACCAATCCCTTCCTGCAATCATAGAAGCCTTGGGCCGCGCGAAAGTTCACTATGAAATTTAGAAAGGGGTCGATGGCAGACCGACGAAAGAAAACCGAAAAAGGGAAGCCATTACTGACTTCCCTTTTCTTGTTTGAGCGTCTCATTTCAAATCGATGTCCAAGACGGCCTCATCTTCGGAGTCGATTGTAAACGTAAGCCCGCTGGTCTTCTTAATTCGATACTTTTTGGGAATCCTTGGATCAACGGTTGGATTGGGGCCTTCGGAAACGATCGGATAGACCGCAATCTGATAGTCTCCAAACGGTATCTCTTTGAAGGCGAATTTTGCTGACTCATCAGCAAGCGCTGTTTTACCTTTGCCCGTTGCTGTATTGAAAATTGTCACGGTGCAATTGCCGATCAATTTTTCGCCAGCCTTCACGCTTCCAGTCAGCGCCCCCATAGGTTCCGGTGCCGGCCCGCAGCCGCAAACCAACACCAGCATCAAGATTGCTAAAACAGCCGTGATCGGGCTTCCGCTTTTATTGGTCAATTGAGGTGACAAATCCATCGCTTCTATCCGCTAGATTCTGAAGAACCATCAGCTGTTGGTCATCGGATATTGGTAATTCGATTTACCACTTTTCCGTTGAGTTCGAAGATGGCCTCCTCGGCTCCGTTGACCGTCAGCGTGATTTCATTCCACTGTCCATGTGGCCGCTCATTGCCAACGGAGATAAACGAGCTGTCGTAGGATTTGTTTTTCCCGACGGCAACCCGGTCGCCGCCGGGCGTGTAGAAATTATCCGCGTTCCGCTGGTTCATCACCTGAACATCTTTTCCTATTACCCACAGATCCCCTGTGACATAGCGGTCCTTGGTCTTCTTGGTATCCGATTCGCCCAACTGCATTTCCAAACAGTCGGGCCATCTTCCAGCCATGTCCCCGTGAAGATGAAAAAGTAAACCCGCATCTCGGTCATGGTCGACGCGCGGAGCGAAGCGTTTGTCCAACCACTTGTACTCAAGCTTCAATACGTAGTTGCTGTATTCCTTTTCGGTGTACAAGCAATCGGTTTGCTACTTCTTGCCCGCTTGGACAGCGGTGTAGGTGTGGATTGCTTTTTCGTTTTCATTGACACTGAAACGGCCGGCGTTTTCTTTCTTCGTTTCCTTTGTCGAAATCCAACCGCTGAGATCGGTCCCATTAAACAGTGGCTTGAATCCGATATCTGACTGCAAGTCTTCGATCTTTGCCAATTCCGGCATCCCTTGGACGTCGATCTTGATCACGGTGGCGATCGAGTCAGGAGCCGTCTCTGGTAATTCGATGATCCACGGATCGCCCGTAGTGTCAAACACCAGTTCTGTTTGGGGAGCGGCCAGCAGCGTAGCTGACGTAAGCTTGTTCGAAAGCGGCGGAAGGGTCAGCCTCCCGTTTTGGGGCCAGTCGAACACGTGCAGATAAAGAGCCCCGTTCTTGCGCGTGACTCGCCCCCATTCGGGCAGGAACAGCGCGGCCTTGGTGCCGTAGACCGATTCTCCGTTGACGGCCATCCAATCGCCAATTCCACGAAGGCGTTTGACGCTGGCCTCAGGGAAAACGCCATTGGCCTTGGGCCCAATGTTCAATAAGTAATTGCCTCCCTTGCTGGCGACGTCGATCAAGTTTCGGACTAAGGTCTCGGTGCTCTTCCAATTCTCATCGGCCGTTTTGAAACCCCAAGTATCGTTCATCGTCATGCACGATTCCCAATCGCTGGCGACGCCGGTCGCGGGAATTTCCTGTTCGGGGGTGCCGAAGTCGCCGGCAAAGGATCCCTCTTTTGAGAATCCCGAAAGCCCTTTCCTGCCGGAGCCAATACGATTATTGACGATCAGCTTGGGATTTAACTTTAGCAACCAGGTGTAAAGTTTTTGACCGTCGTCGTCCGTCCACCACTTAGGCCATTCGCCGTCAAACCACAGCACATGCGTTTGGTAGTCTTGGATCAAAATGCGTAGATGCGACTTCATATAGTCGGTGTAGGCTTCCTTTTGTCCCTCGACCAGACGAGTCGGATTCCAAACTGGCCTACCGTCCTTCTGTTTGTCGGGCAACTGAGAAGGATGGTGCCAATCCATAATCGAGTAGTAAGTACAGAACTTTATATCGTGACGCACACATGCTTCTGCCAGCGGCTTGAGGACATCTTTTGCGTAGGGCGTGGCGTCGACGATGTCGTACTGCCCCGGACTGTCGAAGAGGCAAAATCCATCGTGATGTTTCGAGGTGATCACGATGTACTTCATGCCGGCTTGCTTCGCCATGGCGACCCACGCATCGGCATCGAACTTCACAGGGTTGAATTGCGGCGCGAACTTTTCGTATTCCGCGCGCGAAACGCCAGCGGTGCTCATGAACCATTCGGCGATCCCTTTGATCGTTTTCCCCTCGTATTCTCCTGCGGGAATGGCGTACAACCCCCAGTGGATGAACATGCCCAAACGAGCTTCTCGCCACCAGTCCATTTTTTTGGTTGCGGCGTCGTCTGCCGGTTCGGCTGCCGGTTCGACCGCCGGTTCGGCTACCGCCTCTTGACCGCAAACGTGACTTTGGCCAACGTGCCCCACACCGAAAATCGTCACTGCGACGACCAAGAGAAGATGAGTAACAAAACTAGGTTTGCTTCCGGCTGACATACTTTGCCTCGAATTGGGGAGGGGTGGAACGGCGTTTGGTAATTGTTGCCCAACAGTCACATTTGCAGGACGTTTTCATCCTAACATCCGCTGGCAGGACGTGCATGAATTGGCAGCCAATAGGTCGGGAGGTTGAGGCTCCGCCCGAAACCTACAAAATCAAATAGGTCTCGGTCGGAGCCTCGACCTCCCGAATTGCACATCGCACCAAAATTTTTACTTTGCAGTTCTCCTAAGCCAATCGTTTGAAGAAAAACATTCCAAAGTGGCACCGGCGAACCGTGATCCAAATCTTCGGCGATATTCTATGAATTGCGGGAGGACGATACCGCTTGGGAATTTTTAGACCCATCACCAACACCGAGACACTACCACTGCGTCGCCCCCATGAAACGTAACCTCCCTGCCAGATTTCTTCGAGAAACGCGGGGGGCGCGTTCGATATATTGAAATATCGGGCTAAAATCGAAGAAAGCAATGCCCTTCCACCACTTGGCCAATATGAAAACCCCCGAACTCCTTCTCTCGTTACCGCCTCGGATGTGCGAGCAGATCGCCGAATGTGAACCTACGATTGCGGAGCAGGCCTTCTACGCGCATGATCCCGTCGATTCGCAGCTTGGCTCTGGCGGTGGGACCGCCTACCTGCTTCAACAAGCGTGGCTGGAATTTAATCAGGATGCCTCCGGCGAAAAGTTCAGCGACTGGCTTTGTGCGAAACAGCGAATTGTTATTCATGGCGGAGGAGAGAGCCGCCGATTGCCTGCTTATGCGGCGGCCAGTAAGTTGTTCATTCCGGTTCCAGCGCTGCGCTGGGCGCGGGGTCAAAACCTGGGACAAACGCTTCTGGACCTGAATCGACCGTTCTTAGATTCTGCCCTCGCTGCCGCCGGGCAAACCCCGCGTGTCATGATTGCCAGCGGAGACGTACTGCTGCGATCGCGTCAACCGCTGCCGCAGTTGCCCGAAGCGGACATCGTGTTGTTGGGAATGTGGAGTTCTCCCGAGGTAGCTCGCGACTACGGTGTCATGTTCGTCGACCCCAAAGCCCCTCAGCAATTGCGAACGTTTTTACAGAAGCCAACTCCAGACGAAATTCGTGAACGGTCGCGCGACACGCCTTTCCTGATCGACATCGGCGTCTGGTTGCTCAGCCAACGCGCGGTGCAATGCCTGATGAAAAAGTGCGGTTGGGATCCGTCCAGCGAACGGTTTTCCAAACCGGTTCCCGACACCTACGACCTGTACGGTGAATGGGCGTTGCATCTGGGCAGCGAAGCCAAACAACAGGACGCCGACGTTTCAAAGTTGTCGGTCGCAGTGGCTCCGGTCAACGACGGTGAATTCTATCATTTCGGCAAAACGGTCGACGTCATCGCATCAATGTATGGACTGCAGATGCTGGTCAATGACCAGACCGCGCTCGGTGCCGTCCCTTCGTTGGCTCAACCCAAACAGTTCATCCAAGATTCGATGTTTGGTGTTCCCCTTCGCCGGCAGGAAAATGAGTTCCTATGGGTCGAAAACAGTTCGGTTCCCTCGACGTGGAAGCTCCGTCGCCGACACATGTTGACGGGCGTTCCTGAGAACGATTGGCAGTTAGATTTGCCCGAGGGAGTCTGTCTGGATTTTGCACCGATTGGTAAAACAGCGTTTGCGATTCGAAACTACGGTTTTGACGCAGCCTTCCGTGGCCCCATCGGAGACGACGCAACCCAGTGGATGGGACAGAGTGCAACCGCTTGGTTTGAACAACGAAACATTACATTGAAAGAAGCGGGCATCGACGAGGGCTGTGACTTGCAGGCGGCATCTATCTTTGCTGTCGTGGAGCCGGCGGATCTGTCTGCGGGCTTTGTCCAGTGGCTGTGCGGGATGCCTGAATCGGCCGAATCTCCCGGTGGCGTTGCGAAACGTTCCGCAGAAGATGAACAACATCGCAAACGCTGGTTGACTCAAAAACGCCTGTCGGCGCGTCAGATCGGCCAATCGGTAAATCTCCCGCGTGTCTATTGCCAACGCGACGCGTATCGCCGCGCCGTACTACCCATCATGGCGGCCCATGCCAAAAAAAGCGTCTTTTATAAACTGAACCTCTCGGACACCGCCGCAACGTTTGCTCAATCGGACGCTCCGATTCCTGCAGAGTGTGATCCCTCAGAGGACCTGATGCTGGCGGTGCATAATCGTATGTTTCGCAGTGAAGTCCTGAAGAACCGAAACGACGAGGCCTGGCGGGTTGAGGAGGAGGCGAGCTTCGGATTGTTGGAGCACGCGATCGTGTCTCCCTACCGGCGGCAGCGCGCGTTGCCGGAATTTACGCTGGCCGCCGATCAGATTGTTTGGGGTCGTGCTCCGGCGAGAGTTGATCTTGCCGGCGGTTGGACGGACACCCCGCCGTATTGTCTTGAAAACGGTGGCAGCGTCGTCAATATCGCGCTGGACCTCAACGGGCAGCCTCCAATTCAGGTCTTCGCGCGCCGTTGCAAGGAGCGCACCATCACTTTGCGTTCGATTGATCTTGGCTTGGGCGAAGTTCTTTCGACCTACGAAGATGTTGGCGCGTATCGAGGCGTCGGCGGCGGATTTTCAGTACCCAAAGCGGCACTCGCACTGTGTGGCTTTCACCCCGAATTCAACGGCGGCGCCTTCGAGAGCCTGGAAAAACAATTGGACGCTTTCGGAGGTGGCATCGAACTGTCGATGCTGGCCGCGATTCCCAAAGGGTCGGGGTTGGGGACCAGCAGTATTCTCTCTGGCACGGTCTTGGCGACGCTGAATGAAATCAGCAATCTTGGTTGGGATGTGGTTGGCTTGGCAGATCGGGTGAGCGCCGTTGAACAGATGCTCGGCAGCGGTGGCGGTTGGCAGGACCAATATGGCGGCCTGCTGCGGGGCGCAAAACTCATACAAACCAAACCTGGAATGAGTCAGCTTGCTTCGGTCCGCTGGTTGCCGGCGGAGTTTTTCAACGACCCCGAATTGAGTGCGCGATCATTGTTGTATTTCACGGGCATCACACGAGTCGCACACGACGTGCTTGGTGAAATCGTACGTGGCATGTTCTTGAACGATCCAAAACGATTGTCGGTTCTTGGCCCCATTGGAGAGAACAGCATCGCTTGTTTTGATGCCGTCCAGCGATCCGATGTCGACGCATTCGCGCAGAGTATCGCCAGAAGTTGGGAGCTCAATCAGCGACTTGATGTGGGCACCAATCCGCCTGAGATTCAAGAGCTCATGAAACGGATCGAACCCTATTTATCCAGCTTCAAGCTTTCGGGGGCCGGCGGCGGCGGGTTTCTGTACATGATCGCCAAGGATGCCCAGCAGGCTCAACTGCTCCGTCGCGAACTCGAAAACAATCCGCCCAACGCAACGGCGCGTTTTGTACGCATGTCGCTTTCCACGACCGGTTTACGGGTGACCAAGTGTTAGGCTCGGTTGCCGTGAATTATCATTAGTCCTCGTGTCGATCCGTAAAAAAGCTCAAGGCAAGGCTGCCTCGAGCTTTGAGTTTCACGCATCACTCCACCGTCGAGCAACGTTTCCAATTTTAAAATAATTGGGCAGTGGACGCGGCTACATACGATCCTAAAATCGAATCGGTACAAACACCAACACCATCTGCCTACCGGCGGCGGCGAATCAGGCCAGCCATCCCCGCAAGTGCCATAAGCGTCAAAGACGAAGGCTCTGGTACTGCCGAAACCTGTACGAGGTTGGCGCGAAGCTCGCCGCCACCATTGGCATCGGTATGAATGTTGAGGTAGGACTCTCCGTTGAGCACGATAGCCTCTTGCGAGGCATTTAATGCCACTGAGCCCGAGAATCCTCCATCGGTGGAAGAAGCATCGAAGCCGCTGAGGCTGTTGAGCCCAATGAGCACACCCGAAGCAGTAGTTTGAGAACCACCTTCGGCACCGTGCAAGTGCATCGCGATGGAGTCGCCGGTAAGATCGCTGAACCCGTTGCCGCTGCCCCAAGCGACATTGATCGTCAGCATCATGCTGGCGGCGTCATAGAAAATCCCTTCCCCAACTTCGCCTCCGGTGGCAGTACCGACAACTGGCGTCGGGGCTTCGTTGCCAGGTAGAAGCCCGCTACCGGCCTGTCCTTGGAGGTCGAACTGAATCGTCTGGGCCTGGGCAGTCGTTGCGAGAGATAGAAGGAGCAATATCAAAAAGGAAAACGTCAAATTGAGAAATAGCTTCATGGTGCGAATCCAAAAGAAAAAAGGTTTAGTTCGAAGAGTTGTTCTTCGTTTCGGCCAACATAGCCACATCGCTGCGAGAAATTCTCCTCGGCACGATTGCAGGAATTATCACCGCAATCGTAAGGCGTGTCACCCTGAGAATTAGTCTTTTTGGATGTCCGCTGTGACGCTTCAAAATCCGAACGACATCAACAAAATGAAAATTAGCTCTATTGACTGACGACCAGCCTTCACGCTCAGCCTTTACGCTCAACAGACTCGGCCTTTTTCTTCTGATGGTCCGTCAAAGCAAAATTTTTGGGTTAGCCGTAGTGGAATTCTCAAAAATCCCTCAAGCCGGCGTGGTAGATGGGACTTCTGGTGAAGTCCGCTACCTTAATCTTCGGTCCCAACAAACCACAATGCTGCACATGCCGATCCAGCCGAAGCCCCCCTTTAAACTGGTTTCACTTTCCAGATTTCATCTGCGTATTGCTGGATCGTGCGGTCGCTGCTGAACCAGCCGCTGTTGGCCGTGTTGAGGATGCTCATCCGGTTCCACTTTTCCTGATCGCGGTAGGCATCGTTAACCTCTAACTGCGAATCAATGTAGGACCGAAGATCGGCGATGGTCACCCATTGGTCGTGAGGATCCCTCAACCCCGACGTCAGCACGTCGAACAGTCCGGGCTCATCACGGTTAAAGGTCCCTTGTTCCAGCGTCTCCATGATGTGCCGGATGTCATCATCGCCGGCGATGATCTCGTTGGGATTGTACGCCTTCTTGGTTTGCTTGACTTGATTTTCGTCCAGTCCAAACAAGAAGAAGTTTTCGGCTCCGGCCTTTTCACGAATTTCGATATTGGCTCCGTCCAGCGTTCCGATCGTCAGCGCTCCGTTCATCATGAATTTCATGTTGCCCGTCCCCGACGCTTCTTTTCCAGCGGTCGAAATTTGTTCAGACAGTTCCGTTCCGGGGCAAATGATCTCCATCGCCGACACGCGATAGTTGGGGAAGAAGACCAACTTCAAAAGTTCATTGGCCCGCGGGTCATTGTTGATTACATCGGCGACGTTGTTGACCAATTTGACGATGATTTTTGCCAAGTGGTAACCGGGTGCCGCCTTGCCACCGATCAGCACACATCGTGGCACCATGCCTTTTGTGTCGCCGGCAAGAATTCGATTGTAAAGGTGAATCACGTGCAACACGTTTAGCAGTTGCCGCTTGTATTCGTGGATGCGTTTCACCTGCACATCGAACAGCGCGTCGGTGCTAAATTCAATGCCGGTGTTCTCTTTGACGTATTGAGAGAATCGTTGTTTGTTGGCCAGTTTCACCGCCGCCCACTTTTCTCTAAATGCTGCGTCTTCGGCCAAGGGTGCAAGATCGGCAATCGACTCAAGATCCGATTCCCAGGTCGTCCCAATCGCGTCGCTGATGAGTGCCTTGAGCGCCGGATTGCAATGGCTCAGCCATCGGCGCTGAGTTACGCCGTTGGTTTTGTTGTTGAACTTTTCAGGCCACAGTTTGTAGAAATCGTTGAACAACCCCTCCTTCAACAAATCCGTATGCAACTGGGCAACACCGTTAACGGAAAAACTTCCGACGATGCTCAAGTAAGCCATCCGGACGTGAGGATGATCGCCCTCTTCGATCAGAGAAATGCGTTTTAGTAAGTCATTGTCACCGGGATTTTCTTTGGCGACGGACTTCAATAATCGCTCGTTAATCTCAAAGATGATCTCCAACAAACGCGGCAACATCTTGCTGAATAAACCAACCGACCAACGCTCCAAGGCCTCTGGCAGCAGCGTGTGATTGGTGTACGCCATGCAAGAGGTGACAATCGACCACGCGTTTTCCCAATCCAGCTTGTGTTCATCAATCAGCAGACGCATCAGTTCGGGAACGGCGCAAGCGGGATGCGTGTCGTTGAGCTGGAAACAATTCAGTTCGCCGAACTTTGAAAAATCTTCTCCGTGCCGCTGCACCCAATCGGCCAACACGTCTTGGAGACTGGCCGAAGTCAGGAAGTACTGCTGCTTGAGCCGCAGTTCTTTCCCGTTTTCGCTGGAGTCGTTGGGGTACAGCACCATTGAAATTTGTTCTGCATCGTTCTTTTCAGCCACCGCTTCGGGGTAACTGCCCGCGTTGAATTCGTTCAAATCAAATTCGTCAGTGGCGGCTGCCTTCCACAGTCTCAGCGTATTGACGGTGTTGTTTTTGTATCCTGGAATCGGCATGTCGTAGGGAACCGCCAGCAGGTTCTGCGCATTGGACCAACGAGTCCGCATTTGGCCATCTTCGTCGTAGTAGCGTTCGGAGTGACCGTACAGATGGATCGTTCGAGTATCCTCGGGGCGCTCGATCTCCCACAGGTTCCCGTCGCGCAGCCAATGATCGGGCGCTTCGACCTGGCGACCGTTTTCGATCTTCTGGTGGAACATGCCGTACTCGTAGCGAATTCCATAACCCGTGACCGGCAATTTCAAATTGGCACAACTGTCAAGGAAACAGGCCGCCAGTCGCCCCAAACCGCCGTTACCCAAACCGGCGTCGTGTTCGGCTTCGATAACTTCTTCCAGCTGAACTCCAAATTTGTGAAGGCCTTCTTTGAGCCCCGCATCCAAATCCAAGTTCTGCACCGCGTTGTTCAGCGACCGCCCTAGCAGGAACTCCAACGATAGATAGTGAACGCGTTTGGTTCCGCTTTCGCCGATCGCCTTATGAGTGGCTCGCCAGGCTTGGCTGATCCGATCCCGCACCGCCAGCGCGGATGCCTGGTACAAATAGGTAGGATCTTTCGTTACACGGTCACAACTGAGTGTGTACAGTAGGTGGCGGTGAAGTTCCTCCGGCAGGGATTTTAAAACGTCGTCCATCGTCAAAGCGTTTTCTATTGTCGCATCAGCCATTCTGTTCTCTCCTAAATAGTCTTGTCCGGTCCGCGATTTCCACCACATGAAACCTACGTCTCTTCTCACCACTGGCCATTGTACAAAGGTTTTCGGCAAGCTTGTCCCAGTCGCATCAGACAAAATAGGCTCACCATGGCCCACAAACCGCGTGGGGGGGCGATCCTGACCTTCACCGCGCGCCAATGAAATCCTCGGTTCCATTGAATTTTTAGTTTCTTTTGCTATCTATCACTTTACCGGTGGTACGCCAGGGGCTCATGCGAGACCGCTTCCGTACGATGCAAATCGAGATCTTTTTGCCACGGAGGGGCTATAAGGAGTGCCAAGCTAAGTTAGCACTAAGCTGAAAAAACTCGATTGAATGAAAATTTGAAGCCGCAGCACGAAATTTAGGTTGTAGCCTGACACCCAAATGTATTAAGCTTCAATAGTTATAGGGTGCGGAGTCCCTGTCTGGGTATTATTTAAGAGAATCCGTTTGCTTTGATTAGGTGTTTTGATTTTCACCGCATGCATTCATTGTCTGTGATAAAAGAATGCTACTGGGACAGAACGTCGCCCCACCGGCAGTCGGATTTGAAAAGGATTCCAAGTAAAAATAATGAATAGCGTTACCAACAGTTTATGGTTGCTGCTTGTCGCGCTGTGCCTATTTTTAACAGTCGGGTCTGCGGTGAACCGTATCACCTCCAGTGCCAGTTCGACCGAAGAAGTATCGGTGGAAACGGCCGAAGATGAAACATCTGAAAAGCTTCATCAAAGACGACGAAAAATCGTCAATCGCGCGACGCCTCCCAGTCGCCCACAATTTGCAGCTCGCCACAAGGTCGCCGGCGTGGTTGCAGCGGTAAGTAGCATCCGTCATCGACAAGAACGTTGCCAAATGAATGGCTTCGGCGGCAATCTTCGAACCTAGCGGTCTGCAATCTCAGATCAATCGAAGCCACGGTGAAACGGAGCAAACGCCTTTTAACAACGGCTGTTTTCTCAATCAGCACGCAAACAAGTTGCGTATGCCAAGGGACCATGCCCGGGCCTTCTTCAGGCCGCGATGTTTTTTCCTGCGGCTGAAGATAGAATCATAAGGCCCCTAAAATCTTCGCCGCACAAACGCACAACTTTTAATTTAACTTCCTCAGGTAATTCGATGCAAAAATCAGGACCGCTCAACATCATCAAAGAGGCCAAGCACTGGAAAACGGATATTCCATCTGGCTTGGTCGTCTTTCTTGTCGCAATTCCACTTTGCTTGGGCATCGCGTTGGCATCGGGATCGTCCGCGATGTCTGGTATTATCGCCGGAATTGTTGGCGGTCTGGTCGTAACACTTTTCAGTAATTCCTCGCTGGGCGTCAGTGGCCCCGCGGCCGGCCTGGTTGCGATCGTCGCTCCGGCCATCGCCCAATTAGGTTTTCAAAATTTCTTATTAGCCGTAGTTTTAGCCGGCGTGATTCAGTTCGTCCTTGGCGTCCTCAAGGCGGGCACGATCGGTTACTACTTTCCAACCTCTGTTATCAAGGGCATGCTGGCGGCGATCGGATTGATCATTATTCTGAAACAGATCCCCCACGCGTTGGGTTACGACAAAAACCCCGAGGGTGACCTGGCCTTCAGTCAGACCGATGGCTACAACACGTTCAACGAAATTGGGCACGCACTGGGTTTGATTACGCCCTCAGCCCTGATCATTACGTTGGTCTGCCTTGCGATCCTGATATTCTGGGAAACCAAACGCATGAAAGCATTTGGTTTTACAAGACTCATCCAAGGCCCTCTCGTCGCAGTCATCGCCGGAATCCTACTGAATCTCGCCTTTAGCTCGACCGGTGTCATGAAGCTGGACAAAGATCATCTTGTGCAACTGCCTGTTAATGATCAGGTCGCATTGGACGAATTGCCCGAGGATTGTGAACCGCTGGAGAAAACAAATGATGCAGGACAGACGCTGTTCGAACACGCCGACGGCACGATTTACTTCCAAGACGACCAAGGAAAGTACGTTGCCGACAGATCTTTCAAGTTCATCTTCCCTCACTTCTCTCCGTCGTCGATAAGTGGAGGCAAAATGCAGTTCGGCCACGGGCATGGCGAGGAAGAACATGCCGAACCTTCATTGGAAGCTGCCGGCACGCAGTTCGAGGCGTTAGAGAAAGTCGTCGCGAATGTCTCCGATGAAAAAGTCGCTGCCAGCATGGCCCCCGTTCTAGCGGACCTGCGAAAATCTCTGGCGGTCTCGGACGCGGTGGAAGAAACGGAGTCCGGAGTGTCAGTTTTTCGAGCCGCGATGATGATTTTCATCACCGCCCTGACGCTGGCCATCGTCGCCAGTTTAGAGTCCCTGCTGTGTGCCGAAGCGACGGATAAATTAGATCCAAAAAGAAGGCAAACGGATCTCAACCAGGAACTGCGGGCTCAAGGAATTGGAAACGTCGTGTCGGGCATGGTCGGAGGTTTGCCGGTGACACAGGTCATCGTTCGAAGTTCCACCAACATTCAATCCGGTGGACAATCGAGATTCGCAGCCTTCGTTCACGGAATCTTTCTGATCGGATGTGTGATCGCGATCCCTCATGTGCTGAACCTGATCCCGCTGGCCAGCCTCGCCGCGATCCTGTTCGTGGTCGGATACAAGCTGGCTCATCCGTCAAAGTTCAAGCTGATGTTCAGTCAAGGATGGACTCAGTTTTTACCCTTCATCATCACCATCGCTGCCATCCTGCGGACCGACCTGCTGATTGGAATTGGAATCGGCTTGATCGCTTCTTTATTCTTCATCCTCAAGAGCAGCTACTTCAAGTCGTTTTGGATGACCTCCAAGGAAGAAAATGGCAAAATGGTTCACCACTTAACGTTGGCCGAACGAATGTTCTTCATCAACAAAGGTAATCTCCAATCGGTGCTACAAGAGATCGACTCTGGCAGCAAAGTCATCATCGACAATTCCAACACCGTTCACATGGACCAAGATGTGCTGGATGTTTTCAACGACTTCAACACTCATGCCGAGTTCGATAACATCGATGTCCAATGGGTTGCAGAGTTAGGGGGCGGAGAGACCAAAGACCCCGCACGTGTTCAAGATCAGCTAAGCCAAGGTGCTTGATAAGGCCCCTCCAACGTCTATTGCTTGCACTTAACTGGTAGCACTAGTCACCGCCGCGGCAAATTTACTTAAGTTTCTCGCCTGTCAGCTTACGATAGATACGTAAGACAGGTCGCCCCCTTGGCGACGATGATTGACCGGCAGAAATGATGAGTATTTTGAGGCGCACCGATGACCAGCAAACGAGTCTTAGTTACCGGACCAACGGGTTTCATCGGAGTCAACTTGGTCAAAAGGCTGGTCAACGCCGGTGCCGATGTGACGGCACTGGTACGATCGACCTCGGATACTACCGCGCTTGAGGCGTTAGGCGTCACGATGGTGAGGGCTGAGTTGCACAACCTCCAATCTCTGGCATCAGCGGTCGCCAATCAAGAAGTTATTTACCACCTCGCCGCTGCGGCTCGCGCGGTTCACCTGTCCACCTTCAAAAGGGTGAACTTGGACGGGTTTGAAAATTTGATTTTGGCTGCGATCAACGCCGGGCACCATCCGAAGTTGATTCTCGTTTCCTCATTGGCCGCCGTCGGCCCAAGCGCGAAGAACCGTCCGCATCACGAGGGGACGGTCGCGAATCCGATTTCTAATTACGGCAAGAGCAAGCGCGCCGCGGAATGGTTGGCGGCGAAGTACAGTGACAGGCTGGACATTTCGATTGTTCGGCCGCCGATTGTACTCGGCCCTCACGATGCCAAGGGGTTGGAGATCTTCAAAACAATCAGCCAACTAGCAATACACATCAGGCCAGGCCTCAAGAATTCAAAGTACTCAGTGATTCATGTTGCCGATTTGTGCGAGGCCATGATTGCCGTGGCGGAGCGCGGTCGTTGCGTGAGACCGGACAATCTGCAGCGCGGAACTTACTTCGCCGCCGCCGACGAGATAATGACTTATGCCGAACTGGGACAGATGATCGGTCGGGCTTTAGGAAAACGGAATACGCTCAACCTTCCTATCCTTTCGCCAATTCTGAAGATGGTTGGCGGCTTCAACACACTGTTGGGCAACCTTCAAGGTGCTCCACGGTTTCTCAACTACGATAAAGTCCGCGATGTGACGGCCGGTTGTTGGGCGTGCGAGAACAAAAAACTCAAACAAGAAACGGGTTTCGAATTCCCAGCCACCTTCGCCAAAAGAATTCAGCAAACGGCGAAATGGTACCGAGACGCAGGCTGGCTCGATAGCGGCAAAATAAAACGGCAGCAAATTGCTCCGGTTGGATCTGCGGTACAAACAGGGCACCACAGCTGCAGTGGACCGACGATAAACGTGAACTAGACCATTAACGTTAGTGACGGCCGATCAATTTCGATCCTAATTTCGATCCTCGAATTCGTTCATCCGCGGGCGTTGGGTGTTGAGGCTTCATGGCGGTACCTGCCACGCAAGGGAATTTCAGAATCCTCTTGGGAAATCCACTACCCTAATTCCGGGAGGATGTGCACGATGGCTAATTGTTGAGCGCGTTACCAGAACCTGCGGCGGATAAAGAGCTATCGGGCTTGGCACCTGAGTTAGTGTACCCGTACTCTTTAATCTTTCGTTGCAAAGTGCGAACGCTGATTCCAAGCGCCTTTGCAGTCTTCCCTCGAGCGCCACCGAATCCGTCTAGCGTCTTCACGATCGCCTCGCGTTCAATTCGCTGAAGCGTCTTAATTTCTTGGCTTGGGTTTGCCATGGAATCAATGACCGGATTTGAGGTTTTTGAACCGCGAAGCGTCGCCGACTCGTCCTTCAGTTCGCGCTCTTTTATCGCCCGAGCCACCTTCACCGAGAGTTCGACCCTGTTGATTGGCTTTAGAAGAAAATCAGTCGCGCCGCTGACCAAAAAACCAACCGCAGCGTTGACCGCATCGGAGGCGGTGACCAAAACGACCGGAAGATTAGGTTGGACCGCTTTCACCGCTTGAATCAGCCGGCCAGTATCAACTTCCGTATTGTTGACATCAGAGATCACCAGCCGCGCGTTGTGACAGGCTTGTGCGTTGATCGATTCTAGATTCGTGATTTCAACAGGATCGTATCCGTTATCTTCAAACCAGCCGGAGATCTGCTGACGCACCAACGAGTCGCTAACGGAAACCAAAACTTTTGTAGTTTCATCTGACTTCATAATCATCTTTTTTCCCTAACTTGAGTAGAACAATCGGAAAGAGGATTTTGGGACCACGACTTCTAAGAAGTTATCAACCGCGAAAATTTGACTTAGAATCTAAAAATTTCCTGCAAAGTTAAATTTTGCCGTCTCGGATCTGGCATCTTTCAAAGTCACCGCCTTCTCTTTGGGCAAATTGCCCCAAAGGACGACGGCTAACAAAGCTGACTGCGCAATTTTTGCATCAGTCGGACTTGCCTCATGTGACTAACTGACCAAACCTATTCGAAGGCAACCGAATTAATAACTATTACTTATTTATCGCTGAGAAATCAAAAACTTCTTGGTTTTGAGGCGATTACAGTTTTGAAGGCGGCACACCGTTAGGTAAAAACAGGCGCATAGAGGCGACGGCTTCCAACTTCCCCAACGTTAGAAAATGCATACTGCCGGCGGCTTACTCGGACCTCTTACCGATCCCTTTCAAGTGTTGCATCATCGCTTTGACCCATCGGCTTTGATATCGGTATGGGTTGGAGAGCAAGGCAATGGTGCGAGTTGGCTTTTTCCCCGCGAACGACCGGTAGACGCGCCGATCACTTTGGTCAAGTCGCTGGGCCATTTTGGGAACCATTGAAATCCCGTGCTTCAGTGAAACCAGCTCCTGCACGGTTGCCAATTGGCTGGTGCGTTCGACTGATATTGGCTCGATAGATTCACGCAAACAAAACGAAGCGATGTTATCCGAGAGGCAGTGGGCTTGATCGAGCATCACAAAAGGAAACTCTTGGACGTCAGCCAACAGGATCCGCTTCTTCTGCTCCAGTTTGTGGCCATTAGGCATCACCAGCACCAGTTCTTCTTCGAATAGCGTTTCCACGTCGAGGTACTTGGCGGTAATTGGCAGCGCGAGGATAGCCAAATCAATTTCTCCGCGGCTACAAAGTTTCAAAATGTTCTGCGTCGTGTCTTCTTGAACAACGACCGAAACGTTGGGATACGCTTGAGCAAACTCGCTCAAGGCAGCCGGCAAGAAAAAAGGAGCGATCGTCGGAATGACAGCCAATCGTATCCGCCCGCTGGCCGCCGATTCACTCAATTCAGTGAACGTATCTTCGACCAACGCCACAATTTTTTTGGCACGGTCAGATAATAGTTCGCCAATTTCAGTCAACGTCACCGACCGCGGCTTGCGATCAAATAGTGGTTCGCCGATCTGCTGTTCCAGCTTTTGGATCGCGCGACTGAGCGACGACTGAGAAACCCCAAGCTCCTCCGCGGCGCGCGTGAAATTTTCAGCACGGGCAACAGCCAAAAAATAGTTAAGCTGTTGAAACTCAAGTTCTGTTTTCGCTTTCACCAATCTCTGATCCCCTGTTGAAGCTTAAATTTGTGGACATGCGAGTTTGGAGAACCATTTTTTGTTGGCCAATCTACCAACGGCCGCGCGCCCAACGCGATCGCCTGCTGGCTAATCGCAATACCGTTCAATGGACTGATTTGTTTGGCTCACAGCCATGGCGTCAGTTTA